>JAFCCM010000005.1 GCA_017610225.1 Candidatus Aenigmatarchaeota archaeon
GAATGATATTGATAATTCTATATGTATAAAATATGGTGGATGTGATTATGCTTTGCTTAAGTATGTGTCATCTAAAGTAAAAAAGACTCTTCTGAAAAATGAGTTTATTATTAAAACAAAAGAGGATAATAGAGTTTCTGTCGATGAAAAGGGGGAGAAAAAAATTATCAAGGGCAAGTATGTAACAAAGCCAATAACAGATGAAACAGTCTTGCCATTACTTTAACAAATTGGAGAAAATAATGGGGAAACAAAAAACTTTTATTGAAGAAACAAATGAAACAGTCAAAAAGACTATGTCTATAATCTTGGGCATCTTATGTGGCATTTTTGCACTTGGTATTATAGGGCGTATTATAAGTAGCTTTGTACAATTCTTTATAATTGGTAGCTAAATATAAATTTTAAAAGAGGAGCAACTATGAATTTCTTGCTTATAGGAAGGCCCGGAACAGGCAAAACTACAGCAGCATGTAGTGCTGCTATAGCCGATCCACCAGGATTATTAATTGACATTGATAAAAAGGCGGATCAAATGGTTAATCTTAAGC
Organism: Candidatus Aenigmatarchaeota archaeon; assembly: GCA_017610225.1. The sequence goes on from JAFCCM010000005.1 coordinate 552, forward strand.
CATTGATAAAAAAAGGTATTATAAAAGTGATACCTGTAAATGACAAACTTGTCACTGATCGTTTATCAACACGAGCTTTAAACCCTGACATACCACCAAGAGAGCAGCCTACTGGTTATGTAACAGCAATTGATATTTTGAATGACATTGTCGATGATGTTGTAGAAGAATATATCCAGTACCATGTATATATTTTAGATTCCCTTTCACGACTTGTCGAGCACTTAACACGATTACTTATCTATCATAGAGGCAAAGGCAAATTTGGTAAAAAGAAAGAAGATGATATGAATTGGCCATCTTGGGGCTCATACAAAGCTAATCTTGAAGAAGCTTTTAATGTACTAACTGCAAGTGATAAACATTTTATTTGCACAGTGCATGAAAAAACTATGACAGAAAGAACTGTGACTATGGTTGGCCCGAGCCAATCTATTGAATCTGAAGTGGTAACAGGATATAAGCCTCTTGTTGATGGGCAAATGAGAGAAAAACTTGCAGGTTATTTCAATGAAGTCTATTACATGGATGTTAAAGATGCCAAAGGTGAGAAACCTTCACAGTATAGATTCAGGACAAAAGGATCTAAATATGATGCAAGAACATCTCTTGTGCTACCAGAGTTTGTTTCGGCTGATCTTGGCCCAATGATTAGAGCAGGGGAAGCTTAAGAGAACTGTTTTCTTCTGGCCCAACTTGATATAAAATCAAAAATCCCTTTTGATTGTGACAATTATATTAACCTGGCCAGAAGGAGACTTTTTAAAAAAGGAGATAAAATGCTTTGTATCCTAGTTGGCTATGGTGAAGTAGGTAGTAGCTTATATAAAGTTTTTAGCCCTGCTCATCATATAGAAATACATGATCCAAAGAAAAATAAATATGCGCTCAACACTAAATATGATCTTATGTTAGTGGCAATACCTTATAAACCAGGATTTGTGCAGGTGATAAAGAGTAGCCAAGAATTTTTTGAGCCTAAAGCTACAATAGTTTTTTCATCCACTGCTATTGGAGTATGTAAAAAATTAAAAGCAATTCATTCACCTGTCGAGGGTATACATCCTACACTTGCAGAAAGTATTATGCATAGTCCACGATGGATCGGTGGAATGGATGGTTTTAAAAAAGTAAAAGATTTCCTACTTCTATCAGGCTTTGATGAGAATTCAATAGTCCATGTAAAAGACTCTCGATGGACAGAATTTCTTAAACTTAGGTCAACATCACTTTATGGTCTCAATATTGAGTTTGCTAGATACACCAAAAAAGTAGCAGATAAAATTGGCATGGACTATACATGGTCTAATCTATACGACAGTTGGTATAACAAACTTTATCGATTGCATGGGAAAGAAGAATATAAACGCTATGTATTGTATCCTCCAAAAGGCAATATCGGTGGACATTGTGTGATACCTAATGCTGAAATTTTAAACAGACAGCATCCACATGATTTCTTAAAAGAGATTTTTCGAGACAAGGGATCAGATAAAGATGGATACAAATTCTGATTTTTTCTAGGGCCATAAAGTTCTTTAGACGCCCTTATTTTCCTATATAACAAGGCCAAAACAGGGGTATATAAAGCACTTTAAGACTTATTAAGGGTTATATAAAGGGTTTAAAATTTGCTTACAGTCAAGACACTAAATAACACTTAAAAAAGGGACAAAATGAAGAAAAATATTGCAGAAGCACCACCAGGCACGTATGATGTAAAATTAATACCACATAAAATTATTATAAAAGACCCTTTAAATCTACAATTAATGCAGTCATTTGAAGTTGTATCAGGTGACTATGAAGGCACTGTAATTATTTTAAGTAATAAAGAAATATCATAAAATATGAAAGGAGGTATAAATGAAGTAAATTATTGGCTAGTCACTAATTATTAACCCTTTAGTAAGGAAGAAAACTGATGGAAGTATGGAAAGCAGTAGATGGCTTTTCTCTGTATGAAGTATCAAATTCAGCTAAACTCAGTGATAGAGATGTTAAATCAATCAGAAAGATGCTCCAACAAGGGATGCTTCACAGAGAAATAGCAGATATGTTTTCTGTATCTAGAGACACAATAACCAAGATCAATTTAGGTTTAACCTATTTGGTCGCAAGAAAGGAGAAAACTAATGGCAAGAATAAATGTTAATCTTAACGATGTAGAGTCAGGTTTTGAGCTTTTTCCGGACGGTGTTTTTCCAGTAGAAATTCAGGAGACAACGAAGCTCAAACAATCTGATGCAGGTCCATATATTATGGTCATCGCAAAATGCACAGATGGTGAAATGGAAGATAAAATGATCGGCTGGAATTGCTCACTTCTTCCAAATGCATTATGGAATCTTAAAGCCATGATGGAAGCAGCTGGTATAGAGTGGGAAGAAGACGGTTTTGATCTGGAAGAATTATTTGAAGCTCAATTGATGATCGAAGTTAGCTCTTATGAGTACCCTGCGGGCAGCGATAAATATCGAAACCAGGTCGACGGATATCATTCTATAGATCAGCCACTGAAAGAAAAGAAGTAATAAATAATGGTAAGACTGTGATTCAAGAAGTAGCAATTATTGTGGCTGCTCACGAATATGATCTGCTAGTTTAAGAAGATCATACAGTCTTATCACATTAAATGTGGGAGCGGTAGAAGTAGCGAGTGTTGAATGAGATCATCTCTTATTATCAGCTTGCCACCTGTCTCCCACATTTAACCATTAATTAAATGATACAATAAGTGAAAGTAATCCATTGGTGTTGATATGATTTCTCATAATAGTATGCTAAAGCTGATAAGATTAGAAAAGCGAATAACAACTTCTGAAATGGCAAAAGACTTAGGAATCTCTGTCTCTTATCTATCACGATTGGAAGATGGAACTAGAACAGTGTCAAAAAGAATTGTAAAAGACCTACAATTAGATAATCCAAACACTATTAGCTGGTTCTACTGTCTTTCGAGCACATTAGGATTACCTTCACCTATTGTATTAACTTCAAGAGATTATAAAAATGCTTTTAAAACACTTTTAAACATCCTTAACATTGAATGGGGTAAAAAAGATGGCAAAAGAAGAAAATGAACAAGCTGTTGCAGTACCTATAGAAGATATCTTTATAGGAAAACGTGGGAGAATAAATCTTGGTGACATAGAAAGTCTACAAAATAGCATTGCTAAAATAGGTTTGCTACATCCAATCACACTTAGTAGAGAAAAGAATCAGCTTATTGCAGGATTTCGTAGACTTACGTGCCATAAAAACCTAGGCTTAAAAACTATTAATGCTTTTTATAAAGAAGATCTTTCACCTGTTATGCAGAAAATTATAGAGCTAGATGAGAATTTGCATGAAGCTCTTTCTTGGAATGAGCAAAGTAAACTTAGAGCTGATATTCATGATCTTCTTCAAAAAGAGCATGGTAAAGCTGTCAAAGGTCATAGCTCAGAAGGATGGAGTCAATCTGATACAGCTAATTATCTTAACATAGCATCGGGCACTTTGTCAGAAGATTTAAATCTTATAGAAACAGCTAAAATAGCACCCAAGATTTTAGACTTTACTTCTAAAAAGCAAGCTCTTAAAAGCATAAATAAAATGAGAGAAATGGCAATTTTGTCTGAATTAGCCAGAAGAGATGCAGAAGAAGGCATTTTCTTACCTGACGATGCACCTTATGGCATTTTTGAAGGGAAGGCTGCAAAATTCATGGAAAAGAATATGGAGTCAGAGACAGTTGACTTAGTATTCTTTGATCCTCCTTGGGGTATTGATGTTGATGTGAATGCATCTTCACGTGGCCCGAGAGGAGAAAAAACTTTTTATGATGACTCAGAAAAAACTGCTAAGGAAACTATATTTGAGTTAGTGCCTGAAATACATCGTGTGCTTAAAAATAATACTCATATGTATATGTTTGTTGGATGGCAATATGCGGGATATTATATGAACTATCTTATGAATCAAAGGAAGGTAATAACAGAAGAGGGTGTAGAATATTTTGTGCCTTTTGAAAAGGATCGTAAATGGGTTTTTGGTGTAAGAGAACTTCCTCTTCTATGGGTGAAAGAAGGTGGCGGATATACGGACTTTGACTATAAATTCATGCCAAGATATGAAACTATCCTTTTTTGTGTAAAAGGTACACGGTCTTTAAATTATCCTGTATCAGACGTTTTCGAAAAGAACCGCCCATTATCTACAGAAAGATTTCATCCACAACAAAAACCTGTTGATTTACTTAAAGATTTTATTAAAATATCATCTGCACCTGGCGAACTTATTCTCGATCCTTGCATGGGATCTGGTGTGGCCGTAGTATCTTCTATACTTACAGGTAGACGCTCAATTGGTATAGAAAATGACCATGAAATGTTTCTTAAAAGTTCTAATTGGATTAGAGGTTTTGATTTAACAAAAGGAGAAGAAAATGAGTAAAAAATGTACACTTTGTGGAACAATTCTAGAAACAACTGACAACATTTTTAGTCTTATCTGTCCTAAATGCAAACAAAAATATGAGTATGGTGAAGGCTATATAATCCAATTAACAGAAAAACAAATTAATCTTTTACTAAAAAACATATAAGGAGACTTTATGGTAATTAAAAAATGTTTTATAGATTTAGAAACTACAGGTTTAGATCCGAATTTAAACGGTATTCTCGAAATTGCTATAATTACAAGAATACCTGGACAGCAAGATCAGTCTTTTCAAACTTTTATTAAGCCAATTAAAAACGATTTAATTGTGCCCGCAGCTTTGGCTGTAAATAAAATTAGGTTTGAAGATGCTGAAAAATTCCCTGAATCAGCTAAAGTTCACAATGATTTAACGAATTTTTTAGGCCAATTTGTAAATAAATTTGATCCAGAAGATAAGTTTATTTTTGTAGCGTATAATGCAAATTTTGATTACCAATTTTTAAGATCCTTTTTTGTCAAATGTGATGATAAATATTTTGGATCTCTGTTTTTTTACCCACCACTAGATATAATGCAAATTGCTTTTAAGCATCTTTTAAATGTAAGACACAAGATGCCAAATTTCAAACAAGTCACTGTAGCTCCTGAATTAGGCATAGAAATAGATTTGAAAAAAGCTCATGGTGCTATGTACGATGTTGAAATAGTTCGTAAAATACATGACACTTTATGCGTGTAGAGGTCAATTATGAATGATAAAATTTCATACATTGCTAGCCCATATACACATAAAGATGAAGATGTTAAAGAAGAAAGAGCTGTAGCTGCTGCAAAAGCATGTGTCTTTTTAATGAGTATAGGTAGGACAGCTTTTTCACCTATTGCATCTTGTCATTATATTGAAAAGATAGGTGGATTAAGTACAGTTTATAATGATTGGCAAATTTTAGATGAAGCTATTTTGAAAGTTTCAGATGTTTTTTTAATACTGACACTTAATGGATGGAAATCTTCTAAAGGAATGAAAGCTGAATATAAATTTTTCTGCTTAAACCACTTATACCCACTTGTTGAATACATGATACCATCTGCAGACACTTATCATTTTTTACATGTGTCTGCATATAAAGACCCTTTTAAATAGGAGATTCAAATGGCTGAATACGTAGGGCCAGAAGGATCAATTGAAGCTGAAATTGTAGGCATAGGTGAAGCTCCAGCTAGCCAAGAAGCATATCATGGCAGACCCTTTGTAGGACCATCAGGTCAGTATCTAAATGATTTTATAAAGATGGCTGGCTTATATAGAGGTGAGATGTATCTTACTAATATACATAAATACAGATGCCCAGGGGATAAAATTTCAAAGCTAGGCCCAATGACTTTAATGCAATCAAAAAAAGATCTTATTGAAGAAATTAATAACCTTAAAAACCCTAAAATACTTGTGCCTTTTGGTGACTATGCATTAAGAGCAGTTACAGATAAAAAGGGCATTACAAATTTTAGGGGGTCTGTTTTAAAGCCTAAAAGAACTATTGAGCATGACTGTATAGTTATACCTACTTTTCATCCCTCAATATTACATTATGAAAATTACCATCTTTGGCCTTTAATCGTAGCAGACTTGTCGAAAGTAGCTAGAATTAAAAACGAAGGCTTCAAATTCCATTTTCCTGAATTTAATTTTCTTGTAAAACCTGATCTCTCTAAAGTTTTTGCTATCTTAGACTGGATAGTAGAACAGAAACATGAGATGGTTGTAATTGATGTTGAAACACCTCATCAATTATTATCTTGTATTGGTTTAGCATGGTCGAGAAGTGACGGCATATGTATTCCTTTCTATTGGGGTACAGGCCAGAATTATTGGTCATTTGAACAAGAGATGTTATTATGGAAAAAGTTGTCAGAAGTCTTACCAAAGTTAAATCTTGCTGGTCAAAATGTCTTTTTTGACTGGGAAATCCTTTATGAGCATGGTATTAAATTAAAGCCAGCAGTATGGGATTCTATGCTAATGCATGGATGTCTATATAGTGAAATGAAACATAATCTTGAAACCATTGTCAGCATTTACACAGACATGGAATTTTACAAAAAAGATGATGATGAAGAAACTAAAAGATCTGCTCTACGCGCTGGGCAAGAAATGAATCATTGGGATTATAATTTAAGAGATTGTACTAGCACATTCTGGTCTATCGAGGAACTGAAAAGGGAACTCATAGAAGAGAATATGTTAGACTTTTATTTAGAGTTTTATGCAAGTATGATAGAGCCTTATTTTAATATGAATATGAAAGGTATACCTGTTGATGTAGAAAGGCTACCAGAAGTCCGTGAAGGGATGCTAAAAGAAATTGAAAACAATGAAGCCAAAATTACATTGGATATTGGCCATCCAATTAACGTTAAATCTCCACCACAAGTATCTGCAGCCCTTTATGATGAGAAAAAATGGAAACCTCAATTAGACAGAAAAACTAAAAAGCGTACAGTCAATAAAAAAGCGATGGAAGCCTTGGCCTATAAGTATCAATCAGAAACACCTGCATTAATACAACAAACAAGGGAGGATTATGTTTTCCTATCTTTATTTAAGGAAGAAAATATAGAAGATGACTGCTTTAAATGTAGTTACTCTCTTGCTAGAACAAAAACTGGCAGATTATCTGCTAGAAAATCCTATTCTGGTAAAGGAAGAGCATTACATAATGTAAAAAGCAAAGGGATAACGAGAACTTTCTTTATACCAGAAAAAGGCCATGTAATGATTGGTGGTGATGGTAAACAGGCTGAAGCTAGAGTTGTAGCATGGTATTCAAAAGATGAAAACTATATAACAATAGCTGAAAGTGGTAAAATTCATTTAATGGTTGGTGCTATGGTTTATGATGATCCAGAATTTAATAAAAGCAATCCAAATTACCGTAGTGCAAAAGCTCTTGTTCACGGATCTAATTACAGGATGACACCTTTTGGATTTGCACGTGAAGCTAATATTACTGCTGCGAGAGCAAAAATTGAACACGCAAAATTTCATGCATTGTTCCCTGGCATTGTAAATGTCTATTATAAATATATTGAAGAATGCATCAAAAGTACACGTATGCTATATAATGTATTTGGGCGTAGGCAAGTATTTTTTAAAAAGATAGATGAAAAATGTTTTAAAGCTGGATCAGCTTTTATACCACAGAGCTCAGTTTCAGACATCACAAAGCAAGCAGTTAAAAAGATGGAAAAATACTATCGTGTATTACTTGATCATCATGATGGTGCTTATATCTCTGTGCCTAGAAAAGAAGAAAAAATTGGTATCGAACTTATACAAGAAGCTTTCCATATCCCTTTTAAAATATGGGGCATTGAAAGAGTTATCCCAATAGAAGTTACAGTGGGGGAGAATTGGGGAGAAATGGAGGTAGTAAAGATATGACAATAAGAGGGTCAGAAGAAAATAAAAGATTTAGACTCCTTAAGATAAAGCGTTGGCAATCTGTTAATGATGATATCTGGACTTGTACATTTCATAAAACATTTTTTAACCCTAATAGAGAACCCTGCTGGCAATGCTATAATGAAGCGGTTAGTTTAAAAGAGGAAGATTTAAATGGCTAGACATGGTATTATGCTTTGCAAACCATATAATGGAGATGCTATTATAAAAAAGTGGCGTCCTCCTTATATAGTGCAACCTAAACTAAATGGTTTAAGATCTAAATCAATAATAGATGAATATATAAAAGAGCAAGTTCTTTTATCAAGTGAAGCAAATATTTTTTCTTCTGTACCTCACATTAACCAAGCAATAGAAGATCAGAATATTTCTCTTCCACTTGATGGTGAACTCTACCAGCATGGCAGATCCATGTCGGGACCAGATGGTCTTTTAGCAATAGTTAAAAGAAAAAATTCACTTCATCCAGACTATAAACAAATTGAATATCATGTATTTGATCTTGTTGTACCTGGATATCAATCAACGAGAATAAAAACACTTAAAGGTCTTAAACTTAGGCCACCACTTATTACTGTTCCAACCTATACTGCATACTCTTTAGAGGATATCTCAAGAATTTATTATCTAATTATAGAACTTGGTTATGAAGGTATCGTAGTAAGAAATGTAGACGCAAATTATATACCAAAGCATGTTTCTACAATGATGAAACTTAAACCACATAAAAAAGATGACTATGAAATTATTGGCTACAAAGAAGAAATATCTAAAGATGGTGTACCCAAAGGACGTTTAGGTGCAATAATATGCAAAAGCATTGAAAATGAAATCTTTTCTGTAGGGTCAGGCCTTGATGATGGACAAAGAGAGGAATATTGGAAAAATCCAAACGATCTTATAGGTAAAATATGTACTGTTAAATACCAAGAACTGACTCATCGTGGAGTACCATGGCTTCTATCTGTTGCTGACATTTACACTTAACTATGGAGAAATAAATATGGATAATGAAATTTGGAAACCTATCAAAGACTTTCCTAAATATGAGGCATCAAGTTTTGGAAATGTAAAGTCCTATAAGAAAGGGATACATCATATTTTAAAAGGTTATATGACACATAATGGATATCTTCAAGTTAAACTATTTAACTACAACACCAAAAAAAGAAAAGGCTTTTTTATCCATCATTTAGTATTAAATGCTTTCATAAGCTCATGCCCTCTAAATTATTCAACTAATCATAAAAACGCCTCTAAAATAGATAATCGATTAGAAAACTTAGAGTGGGCTACATCCAGTGATAATTATACACATGCCTATAGACATGGACTTCAAAAACCAGGGGTAAGAAATTTAACAGAGAAAAAAGTTAAAGATGTTCATAAATTGCTTAGACAAGGTATGCTTCAAAAAAAGATAGCTATACTATTTAATATAAGCCCATCTCATGTGAGTACTATAAAGAATAGCAAATGTTGGCAGTATATAGTATAAGGAGCTATCAATGCCTAGGAACTTTAAAGATGGATGGCTACAGGCATACAAGAAATATATTTTTAAGCAGGAATCACCTGAAATATTTCATCTATGGGTCGGTTTAACAATGATTTCAGCTGCTCTAAGAAGAAATGTATGGACAGATAGAGGTGCATATAAAATATATCCTAATCAGTATGTCATTCTTTTAGCAGAATCTGCTACTTGTCGTAAAAGCGTTGCAATGGAAATAGGATTAGACCTACTTCTAGCTAATAAAACAATTAAAGCTGTTCATGAAAGAACCACTGTCGAAGGACTGACTGATCTAATGAATAAAGTTATCCCTACGCCGAGTGGTAAGATACGATATGATGGCAGTGTCGTATTACATGCTGATGAATTATCAAACATGTTCAGTAAGGCTTCATATATTGTAGATCTAATATCATTTCTTACTGCTGCATATACAGCGAAAGCTCGTTTGGACTTCCTTACTCGTGGAAAAGGGTTTGTACAAATACGAAATCCTTGCCCTGTAATGTTAGCAGGCACTACGCCTGGCCAGTTTGGTGAGATCTTCCCAATGGCTGCCATAGCCTCGGGTTTTATGGGGAGGGTTATCCTGGTCATGGGGAAGAAGGGGGATAGGGTGGGGAAGCCGAAGCTACTCACAGAGATGCGCCCAGGATTAGTAGAGGACTTGAAAGATATATCATTGCTTGAAGGTGAAATTAAACCTACCGATGAATGTGAGGAATTTTTCATTGATTGGTATGAAGGAGGAAAAATGGGGGAAGCTAAGTCAGCAGAACTTGTTTCATTCTATGAGAGGAAGCATGATCACGTAATGAAAGCAGCTATGCTCTTGTCGATATCTGAATCTAATGACTTAATAATTACACTTGACAATCTCAAAGGTGCTATACAATTAGTTGAAGATCTTGAAGAAGGCATGGCACGTGGACTTGAACATATTGGGGCAACTCCACAAAGTGATTTAAGTGATCTACTTGTCGAGACCCTTAGAAAAAATATTGTACCTATGCAACACTCTGTACTATTTCGTAGACTGCATAGAAAGGTTGGAGATGCAAAAGCCTTTGGTGATTTAATAGATGCACTTGTACAAATGGAGAGAATTGATACGCCAGTAATAACAAGAAAAGGAATATTTTATCAATTAAAAAAGAAGCCTAGAAAAAGGAAGGTGAAAGAAAAAGATGTTCAAATTACCAATACTTAATATCCTTGATGCAATAAAAGATGATGAAAGAGGCACTTTGCTTAATAAAGTGATCTATTATTTATATATAGATTGTAATCTTGATGTAGAAGCAGTAGCTATAGCATTAAGCATAAGCAGAGCTATTATCTATCAACGTCTTGATAAAGATGTCAGAGAGGAAGTCTCAAATAAGAAAAAAGTAAAAGCAGATAGTCTAGCTAAAGAAATCATCTCAAGAAATGCAGCAGGTGATCACCCAAAAGGAATTGCTTATGATATGAATATATCTATTTCTAAAGTGTATAAAGTATTGAAAGCTGATAAGTTCACTAAATTTAAAACAAAAGGAGATATATTATGAAAAGAAATTTTTCCATTGGATGGCTTCAAGCTTATCAAAACTACGTTGCTAAACAAGAGTCACCTAAAGAGTATCATTTATGGGTAGGTTTATCTATTATTGCTGGAAGTCTTAAAAGGAATGTGTGGATTGACCGTGAAGCGTATAAAATATACCCTAATCAATATATTATTCTAACATCAGAAAATACTAATGATCGTAGAAGCACTGCAATAATGACAGGACTTGATCTTTTGCTAGCAAATAAAAATATTAAAATAATTCAAAACAAGTCTACTGTTGAAGGTTTAATAGGCCAAATGAATGTAATTAAATCTTCAACTTCATCATTAGATAAAACTTATTTTGATGGGAATATATTTATCTGTATTGACGATTTGTTTTCTGACAAAAAGCTTCACTTGAAAAATTTAATATCTTTTCTCATCACTATATATTCTTCAAAAAAGTATTTAAATTATCTTACGCATAATAAAGAGTTTATAAATATACAAAACCTTTGTCCCACATTACTTACAAGTGCTAATTTTGAGCAAATTAAATCAATCTTTCCTTCTTTTCTTGGTAGAGCTTTAATAGTAGTAGGTAATAGAGATAAAGATGCAAAATTTAGTTTGCCACATATTGATTCTCTAATGCATAAACCTCTTCTTGAAGATCTACAACAGATTGCATCTTTAAAAGGAGAAATAAAACTTACTCCTAAATGCAATGAAGAATTTATAAAATGGTATGAAATAAACAAAACAAAAAAATCACCTAGTCTACAATTAGCATCTTATCATGAAAGAAAATATGACCATGTATTAAAATGTGCTATGCATTTATCTTTAGCTGAATCAAATGAAATGTGGATTACAAAAGGGCATTTCAAAGAAGCTGTCTTAATTATAGACTCATTAGATCCAGGTATAATGAAACTTTATGGAGTATAAAGTGTAAAGTCTGGTAAGTTCACTAAATGAAGTTATGGAAGTTAAAACGGAAACCTATGAACAACAGATGAAAGATTCAAATATGATTTTCAAACAAATTACAACAGCATCTTACACTAGTTTTAGAGAGGCAGAAATAGCAATTGTTAAATTTTATGTTCCAGATATGACAATATCTCGATCTGGAATAAGCCATGCATTAAAAAGAGTTGCAATGTTTTTCAATGAAATATCAATTAATGGAGACTAAAATGAGTGAACAAAAAGATTTAGAAGAAGCTGTCGATAAGTTTGCAGAAGCTATAAAAGCTCGACTTAATAGCAAACGCAAACAAGGCTGGTATGGATGAGAAGGAACAGTGTGGTATGATAATATCACAGGTAGATTACTTAAAAATGCTATACAAGCTGTCATTAAAAGAGATAAAAAATCACTAATAGACGTAGCCAACTTCGCTATGTTTCTATGGAGATAGATAATCCCAGGCTCGTCCTCCTACCTGGGATGAGCCCGCCCGCTCCTGCGGGAATTGCCCGAGTAACTCCACCTTACTTGGAACGCTTTAAACGTAACTTTTTGCATAACACATCTTTAGGCTGTGTAATAACTTTTTTAATAGGCGTGACTTTAGTGCCTGGAGGCATAAATCTCCAATCGACAAGTGTATCTTTCCCTTTGATTTTAATTACTTTGGGCAATCCAACAGTTACAGGCTTAGTTGGAAATTTACATTTAGATTCTTCATCAACTTCATAATCCTCTGTAATAATTTCTGCTACATCTCTTTCAGAATCTTTTGATTCCGCTTTTAGCATCACTTCAACTTCATTAATAGTAAGTGGACAGACAATAATTTCATGTATCTTTGGGTCATACATATCAACCCAAGGATGTGGTACTCTGTCTGGATTACCATCACCAAAACATGGATGATCAGGTGAAGATCGCAATCGCTTAATAAATTTTGTAGTCTTATCTCTGAGGATAAAAATCCAGTGGTATTCACCAGAGGATGTGACATATCTTCGTTTGAGATAAGAAGTGCATGTACCTCCGAAGACGGTAAAAGTTGCTTCCCAAGTATAACGCATAGGTGATTGATATGACGTAGAGCTTGCCCAATTAGACGCATAATTTAAAGTGATTGAAAAATTTGAAATAGTGCCATCGCCTGCAGTTTTAGCGTATTTATGTTGAAGATTTAGTCCATAGATGCCTGCAGATGCAAAAACTGCATGCCCCGAAGCTCCACAATTATCAGGGGCAACAGTACTGTCTGATGAAGTCTCTACTTCTTCGGCAGTCTTAAGCATTGATTGAGAAATTTTAGATGCACCGATAGTAAGTGCTGTTGCACCAGTAACATCACCAGTATGTGCAGTATGGTTAATAGTTCTGTTCGCTGCAAGTGTGCCACCACCATCTAAACCAGTACCAGCAATAACTTGACGTGAGTTTTGTACATACACATTTGCTGCTACACCTGCCAGCTTTTCACTGTCATATACACGATCATTTGCAAGATCATATATATCTAACCAAGCACTATTTGCTTCATTACGTTGCTTTAAAATATGGTTTGTAGTGTCATACCAAAACATACCAGCAATCATATTAGCAGGCTGAGCAGCGCCTGAAAAGCTTGTTCTTAATGCTTCAAAATTTTTCTCTGTATTTTCTAAATCTGTGTTTGCTACATGACTTGGCTCATATAGATCGACAGTATAATCTTGGCTCATTTTTTGTCTCCTTTATAATGTGGGCCAAAGAATTTCTTTTTCTTTTCCATAAAAAATTCATCTTTTAAACGTTTCAAATTTAGCTCTAGAAACTTACGTCTTTCAGCTTCTATTTTATTCCATTCTTTATCTAAGTCAGATAAACTTTGATCCCACTCTTCTTCTAAATTACGTTTTTCACATTTTTTACAAATGACATTTTCAACAGGTACAGTTTCTATACCCGACTCTGTTGTTATCTCATTAAGGTATGAACCACAAAGTTCACATGCAATTATTATCATTTCATCACCTACTATTCTATATTGTAAAATTTATTTACGGGATAGTGTAAATGCCAGTCAAGAATTATTATTTCACCATCAATTTCATCACCTGCAGCTGCAACACGCCTAAGTCTACCACCCAATAATTCGTGGAATTTTATTTCACTACCAGCACCATCTATATCATAATCTATAGTAAAAGTTACTTCATATTGATCATATGGTGCTACTCTACCAGCAACTAACGTTGTTTCAACTTCAACATCATTACTTGTTGCAGGTAAAATACCTGGATAAGGTGCATGTTCCCAAGAAAACTGTAATCTAAATTCATCACCTACATCTTCTGCTTGATCAAGACAACATTTTACATGGAATATTATATCATCTTCTTCAGTCCAACGTCCTGGCACGTCTGTTCTAAAGTACAGCTCTTCATTATCTGCAGCATATATTGGTAGGGAATAGCCGAAAAATACACCTGCTTGAACTTGTGTAGGCACTAGCTGCTTTTTAATCTCATCAATATTTATTTCGGGTCTTACAGTAAAATAAGGCTGACCATCTTCTTGAAAAAGACGATCTGACCCACCTATAACAAGATGAATTTTATCACCATCTTTAACACGTTCAATTTCAAAGCGTGTATTACCATCTTCGCTAGCTAAAACTCTTGCTTCATCACCCACGATACACCTATATATAAAATGTAAGGGTTAAGACAGTATCATCATCTTGGTCACCGTCAAGTAATAAATAATAATCTTCTGCTGTGTCAGTAATTGTTACTTCAACTTGAAAATACCTGCCATAACAGTCAACTGACAGTAATTCAAAAAGATTAACTTCGTTAGGATACACACCTGAAACCGTACCCCATTTTAATTTAGCTTTAATAATTGCAGCTTTCGTTAGCCCAAAAATTTCAGACCATGTTAAGGCCATAACGTCTTTTGTAGTCCATATACCTGGATCGGGCCATAAAGCGTCCCATGTAGCTGTTGTTGAAATGACTTTAGTAATAAAATCACCTTCAACACGAACTTTTCTTTCTTCACCTATATCTATTTCAGCAGAAGTCCAAGTGCCTGTTAAAGCTGCAGCATGATCAATTCTCAAACAATAGTCACCAAGACCTTGATCAAAAAATTCTGTATCATCATGAACACCAGTGCCTTGATCAAGATCAGCAGAAAAATAAGCTCTATAACCTTTTGGCTGATTAACAGTAAAATCTACATGAACAGGTGTACCACTATATGAGCCATTGTTACTTACAGGGCTACACCATATTCGAAAACTGCCTGAACGCATACCTGAAAGTGACCATACAGGCTTTTTATTAAAAGCAAGAAAAGCAGCACCACTCCAAGATGCTACAGTCTGATCTGAAACTCTAAATTCATATCCTACTACATCTGTAGCATCAACTTCTTCACCTATGATATTTACAACATCACTCGTGATAATAGCACTTGGTGTATCCATATTATCAGGAGCATCATCAAAACCCACTACCAAATGAGATATTTTAAAATCATTGGCATCTAACTGCTTAGTATGCCATATAGAAACAGTTTTTAATCTTATGTAGTACTTAGTTCCTTCTTCGACAGAATCAATATTAAAATCTGTATTCGTATCATATAAATATTTCCAAGTAGCATCATCATAGCTTATCCATACTTCAACGTGATCATACCAATTGTAGTCAGCTGGTGGATCAAATGTAATTTTAAGCCTTGTAAAAGTTCTTAGCCTATAATTATATGTCTCTTCTGTAGATGTGACATTAGCTACAGCTGGTGGCTCTGCTGTCGGATCAGGCAGTGAACATGTATATATAGTTTCCTCATTTAAGTTATAACTATCATCATATAATGCTAAATTTTCATACATGAGACTCAATGAAATCTGGCCATTAGCAGTGTATGTAGCTTCTGTAACACGCATAAGTTGGTCAGCTATACCAAGTGCTGTACTATTGAAAGTTACAACATCAAATTGTTCTAATTTTATAGCATCATCACGAAATATACCAGAAACAAGTCTATTCAATTGGCGTCTTTCTAGTTCATATATACCAAGGTCAGCAGCTTGTTGTTTATTGGTGCATCCTAAAAGACGAAATTCTTCTACAGCACCTGCTGAATTACCCACAAGAAAATTTTCTATCACATAATCATTGTCGGGGTTTGTGTAAGCAATGGATAAGGCATCAGGTTTTTTAAAAATAGATGGTTCTGTTATTGAAATATTGTCTTTGCCAGCTCCATCTTGTACAATATGATCATCTGTAAGTGTCATAACAGATGCTTCATCATTAAGATCACAATATTTTAAATAAAATTTATTATCCCACCATATGAGTTGAAGTCGGCCATGTAAACACATGAGATCAAGAATATCTTGTTTGACTTCTTGGCCAGTGAGAAGATAATTAAATGTCCATCCTTTTGTATCACAATATGTAGCTGCAGTTTTCCAAGTATCTTCATCTAAATTAGCTGCTGGCACACCTAGACCATAACGACTATTAGTCATATAATCATACAAACAAAGCACAAGATTATCAGACCAGATAGTACTAGCATCTCGTAAGTCATAGAGCTTTCTACCATTAAGAATTATACTACGTTTCGGAAAGCTTTGGAAGTAGTTTCTATCATAAGTTAGTTTCCATATAATGTAACTAGTATAACGCATAGGGTCAGTCCAATTAGCATCTGCTGCATTAAGTGTAGCATCAACAACTTGAGCTGCTGTACCAGAATGAAAACAGTATTCTGCATTACCGCCATATTCATCATAACGCAAATCTCCAAGATATACTTGGTCTACACCACCATCTTGATGTATAGAATCACACTCCCCTTCAGACAAAGTTTGTACTATCCATAAGATATTATTATCAGTTCCAGTTACAACGCTGTATACGTCATTACCTCCAATTCTCAATCTCCCATAAAGCACTTTGATAGGCTCTGTAGTAGATCTAGCATTAGCTCTTATACCTGTACCACCTTGCATTGCAGTGTCTAGAGAAGGTAACTTTGCATCTTCTCCTAGAACACTTGCAATGATATATTGCGCAGCCATACTACCAGCAAGAATATAAGCAGCTGGATATTGTCCTGATGCTACTAAAGCAACTGTAGCAATAGAAATCACCGTATTTACTACTTCTGCTTGACTACCCATCTGAATACCTTTATAATTTTATATGGTCTTAGGCTGTTTAAAGCTACACCAATATCTGTAAAAGCAGACATAATTAGATCTTGCCCTATTTGCATCCCTATAGTGATATTGGTACTGCCTTCTAATAATAAAATATCACCAGCTTTATTAAAACCAGGCTTTATTTCAGTGCAAATTTCTGATAGATATTTTACAAAAAGATCTCTTGCAGATGCTTGATCTAAAATCCATTCTCTACTATAGTTTTTTAGATTAACACCGTCAAATTTAGTAAGCATTTTAAAGCCATATTCTTCAGTACTAATAGTGTATAATAAACTAAAGCAATCAAAGCCCTCATCAACAGACCACCCATTTAATTTATAAGGTGATCCTATATATTTTTGTGTGATTTCGGCTAGTCTTAGTTTAATCTTCGCCACGTAGTCTACCCCACCAAATTTCCTTATCTACAATACTTGGTAGCCATCTAAAGCCACCAAAGTTGTCTGTATTAGCTAGTTCTAAACATCTTGCATAACTTCTATCACATTCAGTTTCACCACCAACATATCCACACTCAGTTCCACCAAAGACTTTCCATCTACAAGACGGTGCATGTCGTTGCAACGTTTTCTGTGCCCATTGCACAAAAAGGCTAACAATAGTAAAATTTAGTTTCTCTTCATCTAAATGCCATGAATCAATAGTGCCTTCAAAAATTATTGCAGCTGCATCGCCTGCAGGTACCAAATGTTTACCAGTTGTAACTGTAAGAGCAGTGTCATCTGATGTGGAAGACACAGCTTCAATGGCTGCCAGAAGTAAACGTAATACTAAAAGCTGAATATCATCAGTAGTTGTACTGCCAGTAGAAATACTAGCGATCAACTGTCTTAAGATAAGTAAAACTACGTCATCAGGTGTAGTACTTGTAACATCTATTGAAGCTATTAAATTACGTAAGACTTCTAAAAGAACATCATCTGGTGTAGTACTAGATGCATCTATTGAAGATATAAATTTTCTTAAAACTGCTAGAACAACTGCATCTGAAGTTGATGATGCAGGATTTATCATGCCTATTAGTTGTCTTAAAACTAAGATAATTGTATCATCAGCAGTTGATGACACACCTACTGGGGTAGCAATTTGGTTGCGTAATACATCTAACGCTACATTATCAGGTATACTAGAGACACCTATAGGACTTACTGTAAGATCAATGGAGTTTAGTTTGGTCCATATGAAATCATCAGTATTTGTCCATATGAAATTATCGGTATCTACAAAATAAAAATCAAAAATAGCCATTTGTTTATCTTAAAATATTTTTACATATCCTCAGCAAAAGGCAGCTTAGAGAAGAATGTCTAAGTAGTCATATAAGTGCTGACTGAATAAAGTGAATGTATCTGTTGAGTTTCTTGATCCATTTATATCTTCATTGTCCTTATTGAAACTGAGCAGGTTGAGAGTATTTTGGTTAGTTGAGAACTCATTACTTTATCTATAGCAAATAGCGGTTATTCTAACCGTTCCTGTTGGAGTACCTGTCTTTGTCCAGTCTAATGTAAAACCATCGTCATTCATACTAACCAAAGTAGCCACTTGTTTATGGGCAGTCCAAGCTTCTGAAGCCAATATACAAGCAACGGAAGTGCTGTATGTTTCACCGGTAGTACTGACACATCCCGTTACTCCCATATTTGTGCTGGACATTGCAGAACCTACTGACCAGTATTTAAGGTCGGTACCAGAACCAGCATGGAAGATTATAAGCCTTGGCTTGAATCCTATATCGGTATAACTAACGTTACCGCTTGCATCAGTTAAAGCTCTTGTAAAATGTATTATATTAAAATCAGTTGCATTTGTAACACCAAAGGATCGTGTTGCCGTTCCAGGTCTTCCATCTTCCTGTACAGTATTATCCCATTCCCGAAGTCCTGGAGGACCTTCAGGAATATTTGCTACATAAAAAGCATACCCAGTTTTTCCGGCAGGGGCACCATAATAGATTGTAGAATCTGCTACTGAAACATCTTCATACTTTGCCGACAATCTTAGGAATCCACCGATAGTAGAATCGGAAACTGTTGGCATATGACTTTCTCCATATACACCTCTGATAACAACCTTAAAGGCAGTATATGTAGCATCTTCACCAATAATGAACCCCCATGCGTTATTACTTTCGACAATTCCACCCTCCCAGTAAACACCAGATGACACGCCACTAATTCTAACACCACCCTTCAGATAATCCGCGCTTGCATTTCCAGTCCCGCCATTCCACCGAGAGTTGCAATCTCGAAAAATTATATTGTTGTGCTGGCTATAAGCATTAGTTCCGGGAAGGTACACACCAAGACCCCCGTTGCGATAAAATTGACAGTTGGCATAATGAGTGCCCCAAGATGTATCATGTACTAACCCGTGTCTTCCGTGGTCATGACTGTAGACATCCTCAAACTTACAATATCCAACAGCTTTATTCAAATCCATAGAGGGATTTACAGATATTCCATCTTCTGAAGACGCATTACCGACCACACTAAACCCACTAAAATGAGAATAGTATATTTCTCCATCACCTAAACCTTCTATTTTTAATGCACTGCCTTCCCCCATATTTTTAATGTTAGAGACCTTCGATCCTTCCCCCTTTATTGGACAATGCACAGTGACTGCGTAATTACCCGTAGTTGCAGTCACTTGATAAGTTCCGGCACTCAACAAAATATTTTGTTTCGGATCATTATATGTTGCTACGCCATATTCAGCAGCAGTGACGGTTTTTGCAAAAGCGGCAGTGCAGTCAGTAGAATCATCACCTATCCCACCCCACCATTCAGGACGAATACCGCTTACGTTTCCCTTACCAAAATAAACACTTCCATCTCCATTAAATACCTGATAAAGTCCAGCATCGAAAGGGCCGTTGATAGTGAGGGTTTTTTCAACAGCAATATCTATAATAGCTCCTGGTTCTATATCAAGAGTTATATTTGATGTAACAGTTTCAGAAGTTGAGAAAGTGTAGGTGGTAGTATTTCCTGCACTGCTATGATTAATTTTGATAGTAGCTTTTTTTACAGCGCCAATAGCATCTACATAGGCTTTAATAGTTTTACCATTGCCAATCAAGCCTTGGTCTACTTCTGTAGAATCAACTACATATTCTATAGTTGCTTTAGTACTGCCAATACTAAAAGCATTTGCAACATTGGATACAATATTAATTCCTATTACAGAAGATAAACAAAATAGTACAACAAAAAGAGATAGCGATAATAATTTGCTTAAATATTTTCCCATTACTTTGCCTCCAATTTTTTCTGCCCTACTTTAAGAGCTAAAACACCTAAAAGCCCTACAAGATCTTTAATCTCAAAGCTTACCAGTTGAGAATTAATTACATTAAACCATGTCCAGTTAAACATATAAGTAATCACTATGATAACTACACAAAATCTCATGCAAGAACTTTCTGAACCTTCAGAGATCATATCTTTAAAAAACTTAAATAAACTTTTCATTTCCACTCCTTAGTTAATTTTACATCCAAATAGTACCATTATATATATAAACTCCCATACCACCAGGTGTTATTGTTTGTGCTGAACCTGTGGAGTCAAAAATAATATTATAACTCCCACCCTTATTTATAACTACTGCTTCTGTACCCGTAGGAAAAACACCACTTGGATTGAAATTTCTATTTGCACCATTAGGATCTAAGAAGTATTTTCTCCTATCACCTGTTACATACGTAAAAGTTTCATCACTAGTCATAGTAGATTCATAAGGATCAATAACAACATTGATTAGTATCCATCTTCCATCACTAACACCAATATCATCAGGTGCAATAACCCAAGGTGAGTTTTCTGCTACACCTGAAGTAGCAAGATAACGGTAAGTATATGTAGCATCTGCAGTGGTAGCTATACAAATATCTCCAGTTGCTAAATCTCCTGATGGAATTACATCTACATCACCAGGATTACTTCCAATTAAACCTATAGCTCCATATCCATGTGCCGTCATTTTTTAAACTCCTATTAAGTTAATGCAACAACAAGTGCGCCATCAACAAATTGAACAGTATCACCATCATCCGGATCGTCATCTAAGCCATTGCCATAGAAAAGCAAATTACCAGCACCAGTAGCTAATGCATCTGTAATAGCTACCGCAGTAATATTACCCCACGATCCTGTCGGTATAGCAAATTGAATAGCACCTGTATTTTCTGTAGCTCCGCCTGCTGCTGCATCCCAAGCTGCGTGTGCTTTTCTTACATAAGCATTGCCTGCAGGTTCACTAATTGTAGCACCTGTATTAGCATCATTAATAACTGCATCACAAAGTGCGATATGAATTGTGGGCTGCGCGAATGCTTGATTACGAAAAACAAAATCAAGTATTTTATTTGCTAAATAGTCTGACATCTCATTAGCATCCCACCCAATTTCAATTTCGCCTACAGCTATAGAGCAGACATTTGTTTTATTTACAGTTTTAGCTACATCAAATGCTCCATGAGCTAGAACATTACCAGTTGCACGATCCACACTATCACATATAGCCCAATGTGTAATAGATCCCCAGTCCGCTGTAGTATTAGCTGGAAATGTGATAGGATCAGTTGTTTGTGTTATTTTTCTAGCAGCTGCTGCACCAAAAGCACATGTTTCTCTAGTATATCCATTTGCTGTGGCTGGTTCTGTTAAACCTGAACCATCATGTGTTGGATCAGCAGTAGAAAGAGCTACAAAGACCGCTGCTACAGGTGTATATGCGCCACTCTCAAAAATATGATCAAGTATCTCATTATCAACATATTCTGTTATAGTACCCATTGTTTATCCCCATTAAATTATTCATACACAAGAGTTACCAATCTTAAAGTAGCTTTAGATCCTTGAGGCGTTCCACCCACAAAAAAGACTGTCATTACATCATCGAGATTTTGTATTTCAACCTCTGCTTGATCTACTATCTTGTTTGCACTATAAATAGTATCTTTTATGATAAATTCTTGTGGTTCATACACATTACCATCCCAAATTATAGACTTATCACAATTAGTGTAATAATAAGTTGTACCTTCTAAAGTCATCTCTAGAAGAAGAAAAGGCCTTAATTCTTCTGATGCAAGTTGTGCTAGTATTGCTGCGTTTATATTACGCATTAAATAGACCTTTAATAGAAATGCCCATATGAGATAACTTACGAAAGAAAAGATCATATTCTAAAGAATGCTCTGCAAACCTGCTATGTATTTTTAAATAGCCTGTAAAATTGGTTGTAATAATAGATCCATCTGATGGTGCTACTACAAATACAATTTTATCTGCTCCATCAGTGCCACCTATAGCTGTAAAAGCATAATCAGCGGGATCAGTTTTTAAAATGCTATCTACATAAATTAATTCACTTGTAGCATTTTTTGAAGGCATATTAAAAGAGACAGTAGCTCCATCACCTGTACCTAGATACTCGTTTGCATAACTATCTGAATGTTCAAGAAAAGTATTGAATGCTTCATATGCACCTCCACGATCCATATAAAATTGCCATAAAGTATTAGCATCATCTAAAGTTAACCATTTATAACCTACAGCACGTAAATTTCTTTTAGGGTACACCCACTTTTGTTTTCTTGTTTCTCGGCCAGCACCACTATAAAAAGATATTAAAGTCTTAGTTTCAATACTAAGACTAAGAGGACTAATAATAGATATTGTATCAAGTGAAGGAAAAATTGCCATTATTTAGCACTCCTTAATGCACTTCTCAATGCACGATCACCACCTGATAATGCTTTAATAAAAGGGCCTGTAATAGCACCAGGATTACTACTTGCAAGTTCTGCAAAAGATTTTGCGTCAACAGCATTTATGGTTATTTCCATAATTCCACCACCACTACCATTACTTTGAGATCCAGGATTTACCATCTCAGGTTCATGCTCTGCAAAAGTATATGGTTTTCCTGAACGTAGACCACGGCCTAGCACAGGTTCAGGTATCCAACCACCCGATTGTCTTTGAATGGGTGTCATTCCTTGATGAAGTACAGCACCTGTAACTAGATCAGAGCTACCTAGAATTGAAGGAGCTATAACTTTAATAGCTTGTGTTATTAAACCGCTTTCTTTTCCAAACAAAGCAGCCTTAGTCTGCTCTGCTAAGATTTGAGCAATTATTTTTTGTACATTATGACCAAAATTTCTCCAAGTTTGTGTTAGAGAATCTAAATCTGCTTCCATTAGATTAACAAAAGAATTCTCAAAAGCATCAATTAAAGCACTAGATCCTTCTTTTACAATTATTTCACCAATTTCAAAAGATGTCTTTAAACTGTCAATAACATCTTTATGGCCTTTTCTCATTCCATCTACAATAGTGCCATTTATTTCGAGTATCCTATTTGCATAAGCTTCTCTAGCTTTTATCATCAAAGCATTTTTTGTGTCTCCATCTACTTCTAACCTCTGAATTAGATCTCTTCTTACTTTTAATTCCAGAGCTGCTTCATTTTCAGATTGCACAAGACGACTACGACCTGCTTGTTTAAGCATCTGATTTTGAAGTCTAAGAGCACTTTCTAAACCTTCTACACTAGTTTTAGCCGTAGCAGCAATTAGTGATTCGTAATCAAAAGCCGGATAATCCGCAAATTCAATAGCAGCCCTATCTTTTGCAGCCTGAATATAATCATCAGCATGTTTCTTTTCTAAAAAGTAAATTTTTTCAATATCTAAAAGTTCTTTTTCATATAAATACACTTCAGCAGCTTTTGTATCACCTATTATTTTAGCAAGATGCTTCCTATCAAATTCAAGCTCTAAAAGTTTAGTCTCATAGTCTAAATTCTCACGTAAGATTTCACCAAGATCAAGCCTCTTATAAATTATAGCAGCAATCTTAGCTCTTTCTTTTAAAGTTTCAAGATTTTCAAGCTCTTTTGCTTTTTCAACACCTTTTGCTATTTCTTTATTACTTCTTGAAATTGCAATTTGTGTTTGCATCCATGCTGATCTAAATTCTTCTGGTACTTTTTTAGCATCCTCTAAAAGTTTATAGAGCCATTTTGTACTTTTAATATCCTCTGGAGTAAAAAACTCACTAGCTTCTATAAAAGCCAATGTTTTTGATAAAACAGCATACTCACTTTTTAGTTTCTCAATGCTTTTAGTCCATTTCTCTGTCATCTTAATAGTTTCATCCGTAGCTTTCTTTTGACCGGTTGACCACTTTTTGATCTGATTTGTTATTTCTTCTTGGTCTTTTTTCATTCCGGCTAAATACTTTGCTCTCATTTGCTCAGGTGTTATAAATATATCTTCGAGGCTTTTTACCATCTTTTCATGGATGTTAGTAAGTATTATAGCTAAATCATGATATGCAGAATAATCAAACGTAGCTCTCTTTAGTACGGCTTTAATAACAGCCCCTATTTTTTCCCATCCGGCCAAAATCAATACAGTTAAAGCAGCCAATCCTTTAAGTGATGTAATTAAAGGTGACATTAACCAGAAGATATCTCTCAAAACACTACCAACTCCATATACAACAGACCATACTGCAGCCCATGTTTGATGATAAATAACAGCTAACCTAATGCCAAAATCTGTCAGTCCATTCTGATCTATTATAGCATCTCTTATATTTATCATTGTATCTAGTAAATCTTCATACATTTGTAGTAAGCCTAAACGTTGAATCTTAGCCAGATATGCTTCTAAAGTAGTCCATAAAGCGGTATGTGTCTTTTGAATATCTTTAGAGACAGCTCCTATAGCATCCAATGGCTTATGGATAGCTTCAAAGAGCATTTTGGTCTTTTTAACTACACTATTTTCTTCCTTTACTTCTTTAACAACTTTTTTGTAATTTAGAACACGCTCAGATAATAGGTTTGCAACAACGGCCTGGGGTTTTATTTCTCCCTTAACAAGAGAACGTATTTCAGTTAAAATCTGCCTTTGTTTGTCTTGGCCCGTTGTTTGCATGACTATCAAATCAACGAGACGTGCCATTTGTTCTAGTTGTTTCTCTGTTGTTGGAACTATCCCCATTGTAGCCAACTTAGTATAAGCATCTCTAAGATCTTCACCTGTAGAAATATGTTTAGCTGCAATTACTTCAAGATTATTAAATACGCTTCTAGCGAATTGATAATAAGCCTCAAGGCCTTCCGTTGTAGGTTGATCTGTAAGCATCTGAAGAGAAGCTGCAACTTTTACAACGGACATTCTAAAATCATCTATTTCCTGTCTGCCAGACGCAAAAGTACGCAAGAAGGCTTTAAATCCTTCTTCAAAAGCATTCATAGCACGATATGCAATGGTAAAACCAACAGCTACTTTACCAAAAGTCCTCCACCAGCCTTTACCCACAGCTTCAGCATGTTTAATTGAGGACTTTGCGAATCTCGTAGTACTTTTCTGCATTTCAACATTTTTACTATTCATCTGTTTCGCAAACTTATTAGTACGCTTAGTAGCAGCAGCCATACCAGATGTGAAATCAGATCGGTCAAACTTTAATTTAGCTATGATATCGCCAGCACTAAGCATTTTTTCTACCTCTAAGTTTGCTCTTTCTAAGTTTATTCCAAGAATCTTTTATTCTTGAAACTTTAGGGTTTGAAACTATTTCGGGACATATAATATTTTGATAGTGGCGTACCATTGCTGATCTATCTCTGTCTTTCATATGCGGATAACCTGATGCATCAAATGAACGTATGACAAGTCGAGCATCAATTTTTTCTATCTGATTTAAATATAGAAAAAATTTTCTCACAGTAAGTGAAAGTATATAATTATCAGTCCATCCATAATAAGATGCAAGTAAAGCAAAAGAGTACGCCACATCTAAGGGCGGGATGGTTTAGCATCTTTTTTATCAGGCAATTCTTCACTATTGGTATCATATAACCATTCCTGTATAAATTTCATAGCAATACCGATAGCTTTAAAACCAATGTTTTGAATCTCACTAATATCGACATCTACAATATTAGCAAATTGGCTATGAAGAACACTGAGATCCTCATCTGATGCTTCATCGGACGAATCCTCTATAGTTTTCTTTGTGCCCATCATTTTTAAGAAAGCATCTAAGCCAATGTCTACAATAGTATAAACCTTACCACCTATAGTAAGTTCCAAAGATCCCTCTTCTAACAAAATGTCAACATTTTTTTCAGTTTTCATCTGAAAACTCCTTTTTTAAAATGTTATTTTAGGACTCGCTCTCATCACCAATGTAATACAGATCATTTGTAGTGGGATCACGAAAAGCAATAAACACTACTTCGATGATTCTTTGACCATCTTTATTATAGATGGTTTGAAAATTGCCTTGAGGCGCTGCATAAGGGAATCTCACCCAATCGTCTTTATTCGCAGAGACAGAACCATCTACATATTTTTTAAGCAGCAAACTTTGTGCAAATGTAGACAGCTTTGTACCAACAAGACTTACACCTTCAATTAACCCACCGCCTGCAGAGACATCTTGGTTTAAAGCGATACCAAGATTAACAAAAGTTTGCTCTGCAAGAGGTACAGTGATAATAACACCTGTGCCTGTAATAACCTGATCTTCCGGTCGAGTACCATATTGGTCTGACATGAGATCGGCAAGATCTGTACTCCAATCAACAGTAACACCACCCTCAGTTCTACCAAGGTCAGCTTCTGCATCCTCAACACCAAAGAGCACTTGACATGGCCCTAATTCCAAATCACCTACTGCCATGATATATCTCCTTTTTTAAGTTGTTATTTTCTTAATCATAAAATTTAAACTGAAAACAAACCTGCCTCTAGTATCTCTATCTGCAGGATAAGGGCTGCCTAAGACTTCACAATAGAAAACGCTACTAACAGTATCAAATCCAGGCTTATTTTTTAAAAGATTATAAATTGTATATGCTAATATCTCAGCATCAATAAAAGACAAAGCATAGCAAAGTATTTGTATAGGCCTAAATTCCACTCCTGATTCATTATCAAAGCCACCTGGAGAAGGCATTACAAGAGCATATGTGTTTGCAACATTTGACGGCTCTTCACCTATAAATATAGATGTATTAAGTACTAGAGCACTATTAGTAGCAATATAAGTAGCTATGTCTAAAACTAAACTCATAATTTTTTTATCTCACTAGCAATCATAGAAAAATACAAACTAAAATGCCTTAGAAGTTTAGATTCAACCCATTTTTTACCGGTTCCAGGCTTGGTATATTTCTTATAAGATACACTAGATTGACTACCTTCATGTTGTGCAGCTGCATAAGGTTTGTGAACTACTAAACTGCCAACCAAATCTTTAGATGCAGTACCGATAAATCTTAGAGGCGTTGCTTTACCTTTACCAGTAACTAGTACATGAGAAATACCTACTAGTTTATTATCCACAAAACCAGAATGACTAGCAGCCATAGCACCACTTCTCTGTGGGCATGCAGGGTCTTCTTTTAAACAGTCATCCATAAAAGATAGAACGGCTAATTTCATACCTCTTTCAGACGCATTAAGAACTCTTTTAGTAGCTAAAATTGAAAGTGCTTTAAAATTTGTTACATCTACAGTGATCTCAGCCAATTTCTACCTCAATATGATCTATAGCAGATGAATGCCTAGATTCTCTTACAGGAGTTATATCTTTTACAGGACGTTGCACAGAATTTACAATGACATCATCTTGCATAGTAATATCAGTGTCATATGGTAAACCTATAAAAGTCTTATCCTCATAATAATCTCCAGCTGGTGATCTAACAAATACTCTATTTTTAAAAATGGCACATTTTATACCAGGAACTTGGACTTCTGTCCTATCTCCAGATGATAAAGTAACTTTAACTACTGTAATTGTATCTTTCAAATACTGGCCTAAACGTTTCATTTATTATCCATTGCACCTCGTCTAAAAGAAGGTGCAGTATATGTGCCATCATCTTGTTCATCTTCCATGTCATCTTTATCATCCTGATACAATGAACCCATCCAAGGATAACTAGATGAACTTAGACTATCAAAGGTGTCAGCCTTTTCTTTATAATGATCATAGATAGAGCTAGACTTCTCTGTAAGATTACCAAATTTGCCATCTACTCTTCTTATGACTTTTGCACAAATAAGCCGACAGCACTCAGCACATCTTTTCAAAAAAGTTGAACTGTCGGCTTGTATGAGTGCAATTTCTTCATTTTCCAGTAGCACATCATTAGAATCTACATCACCTATATACAGACGTATCTTATTTAGCTCTGTACTAAGATCTGCAGTATCATAACTGAAAGTCATCTTAACCTCCTCTCACCGTAACTTCACTTGGTGAACTTACAAAGAGCGGTTAAGCAATCGCTCCGCTAAAGAAAAGACCACAGTCTGAAGCTACGAGTTTAAGATCTTCAAAAACTCCGCCTTCAATTCTTGTACCTGCAACCGATTCCATATAGAATCTCTTTATAGTTACAGCCAAAGGTTCCCCTTCTCTGCCCTTGATCATAGGACGTGACCATCTGAAAGTATAACCACCAGAAGGACGTCTTTTAGCAGGCCTGGGCTGCACATAAACGAGCAAAGCATCTGTTTCGGAAACAATAAAGTCCATGACCTCAGCATCTCCTTCAGCATTAGATGCATATACAGCACTAGCTACAAAGAAATTATCTACGCCAAAAACCAAAGCAAGTAAAGCCTCTGTAATAACACCAGATTGTGTATATTTAAACCGATCAAGAACAGCTGCATGATTTTTGAGAGTAGCAAAAACTTTCTCTGAAACCACCAGTGTATTTGGTGTTAAGGCAATAGATTCTTTTACAGTAGTCTTGGCAGTTTCAACATCTTGAATCGGTGTACTACCAGCCGTAGACCATGCAGTAAAATCTACACCACCTGTCCAGTCAGTACCCCAAACAGCTGTTTGAAAATACTTACTGGCCCAATCACGCTCTCGGCGTATTCGGAACTTCTCGATAACGAACTCAACAGCTTCCTGGTCCAAGTCAAAAATATCATCTTCGTTCCAAATATCCTGATCTGGAATGTCTTTGTGATAACCCCATTCATCACAAAAGAACTCCCCAGGGTCTGCAAGCTCGTAACCTCCGCCAGCGCTTTCAGTTAATACTGCACGTTTAGCAGCCCCGTCTCGAAACCAGTAGTCTTTCTCATAGATCGGATATTTATCCGATTGTTTGGGTGTCATCACCACAGGAAAGACCCTGTCTGCAATATAAGCTGAAGGCTCATTCATATAAGCGATACTTAGATTGCTCAAGTATACATCAATATGAAGATCTGATCCAGTAGGTTGTGGCATTGCAAGCCTCCTTCAAAATTAAAAATTAACTCATTTCAACGTAGCCAAACTCCATGAGGACGCTGATTATTCTACCATTTACACCAGCTTCAAGAGCTATAGCTCCGTACCTTTCACCATCGGACGCAGTTACACCTTTACCAGCAGCATCAGACGTAACTTTATCCCATACTGTGATAGCACCTCCGCAAATCATTTTGGAGATACCAACACGTCTAATCTCAGACGCAGTTCTTGTGGTCGTTGGCTTATTTTGGATAATACCAACAAGATCTTCATCAGCAGCACCAGACAATGCAACACCAAATTCTCCTGATCCAGCACCCCAGTAAAACTGTTTTGTAGATAGATCTTCCTGCGCCTGTAATGTGAGATCATAAATTCTTTGTTCGACCGCCATAATTTGACCTCCAATTAATTGGCATTAATTATTTTGCACCTTCCCTGTATTCTTTATACAGAGTTGGATTCTCTTTGCCTACCCGTATCCAGGCTTCTGATTCCTTCAATTTTTCTTTGTTCATGAGATCTTTAACAAGTCCCACTAGCTTTTTATAAGCTGGTTTTGAACCACTAAGATCGCCTTCACCATTTGATCCTTGCTCTTTGAAAAGCTCGGACTGTTCAAGAAGTGTACTGGTCTCAGTCAATCTTTTCATCTCATCTTTAAACATCTCTTTGTCCATCTTTTCCAGAGTAAAAAGAGACCTTGTCATTTTTTCCACATCACCAATGACGTTTATTTCCTTGAGCATCGTAGTTATTTCACCTCTACGCTTTTCATCTTTGCTTTCATCAAGATCTTTTTTCAGCGTGGAAACTTGGGTTGTGAGATCTGTAATAGTCTTTTTCATTTCTGCATCGCCTCCTTTGTATTCTTTCTCCAAAGCAGCTCTAACTTCTATAGTAACAGCCTCTCGAATCTCTTTCTCCAAGACCTCACGCTCCTTTTTGAGACGTACGTCTCTGTCTGCATCAGTTTCTGCAGGACTGGATGCTATAAAAACCTCATATTCCGGTATGTCCTTAAACAATGTTGAAAGAACACCTTCCGGTAGCTCTTTTTCAAAAGCCGTCAATATCTTCAATGCACCTTTAACAGCGGATTGTGCATCTTTAGACATTTTATTGGTTTTAGAAATAGCCTCCAAAGCAGCATCAATTGCAGTTTCTTTGACCAGCGCATCTTCAGATTGAAGAATTTTTATTAAACTCTTTGGCATTTTAGCCTCCTTCTTCATAAGAAACTTTTTTTGATTTGCCGGATCAAATGCCAGCGAAATCTCTGCAACAAAAGGTTTAATTTGTTTTGCCATAATATCACCTAATAAAGATTAAACCTTATACCCTAGCCTATTTATTATCACCCCCTTGTACAAAAATTTTAGTTCCACCCGCAGAATAACCAACGATGGTATCTTTTTCTATAGCTTCCCAAAGATCATTATCTTTTATTCTGTGAGCGACTAGCCATGTTCCAGCCTTAATCAACGTGCCATTATAAGTCATATCACCAGGTATTGGCATACTTGCAACAAGTTGCACATCCTCATTAATATCAACTTTATGACTCAGCTTTGTATTTCTGTAATTGACAAGATAATTAAAAGCAGCTTCTTCGATATCATCTTTACTAATCCATTCATCATGAGCATCAACAAAATCTGGCTCAAAAACAACACCGAAAACAATTTGCTTCTTTTTATCTTTGAACAAAATTTTAACATCAGGCTTAGTCATATCCTTGCCCAATGCAGCCTCAAAAGTGCCATTATGGCTTTTACAATGCGATTCAGCTTCACTTGCAGACCACTTAGTCCGATCATATCTAAAAGCTTGCTGTGCAAATTTACCATTCTCTTGCTCTTGATAGATCACATCATAAGATTTACCATTGTGCTCTCTATCATTATTTATACGATTAGTATTTGCATCCTTAATAGGTGGTAGTAATCTACAAGCATGTTCATTTGGATAAGGCATAATTGCCTCCTTTACTTTATAATAAGGGTTATTAAATCTTTTGTCAAGAAATATTAACCCAATCCCAAAGTGATAATTTAATATAATAATTTGCATTAGTATATTTATTGATAATCCAATCTAAGTAATATAGATCTTTTGGTAATATGGTAAAAAGATCAAATCCATCAGTTATACTATCATACATTCTTCTATACAAATTATTCATATCTATGAGAGATAAATCAATATTACTATACATTCTAGAATTAATGCCTTCATTTTCACTAACTTGGCCATTAAAAGGCACACCCATCCTTATAGCGATGTCAATGTAGTGTATAAAAAGGTTGCTAAGAACACCACCACTTTTAAAAAAATCACCTTGCCATCCTTTCCAGTAATCTGCGTCACGTAAAAAAGAAACTTTAACACAATCATCGGGTTTAGCATCAGGCAATTTTACATATCTAAAAGGCAAGCATACAAAAATAAGGTCATCATTTTCATAAGGTTGCCAAGGTAAATGATGAGGCTTTTCAACAATAACTTTACAATTATGTGATCGTGCTAATTTCGTCTGCATAGCATGTAAATAGCTAGGAGATAAAATAACAGCATATTCAGCCACTGACAAGTGTTCTCTAAGTTCATCTACTGTTTGATTATATTTAAATGGATCATAGACATGGGTAATCTTACCTCCCACAAAATCAATAGCTTGTTTATGTCTTTCAGCTATTTTACCATCACCTAGCAATACAAAAGTTTTAAGCTCTTTCATTTAACTATCAATTCTTCTTCTGGTACTGTACCACGCTTTCTCCCAGGTAGACCAAACCATATCTGCCTTTCAGGTACATCACGAGCAACAACAGATCCAGCACCCACTAGAGCATTTTTACCTACTGTCACTCCAGGAAGTACAATTGCACCAGATGCAATTCTAGCACCTTCACAAATATGTGGTGGCTCTAACTCAGCTTTATATGATCTTGACCATGCAATTCTTTTTGTATTTGTCAGTAATGCTCTCACACCAACATAAACATAATTTTCAATTACAGCTAATTTACAAATATTACTGAAATGGAAAATTCTAACATGATCACCTATCTTAGCTTCTTCAGCTATAAAGCAATGAGCTCTTATTTCCGTATTATTACCGATAGCTACGTTTGGTCTGATAATAGTATAATGACCAATGTAACAATTGTCACCTATTGTGACCCCCTCTTCAATTATAGCTGTTCTTTCAATGACTGTATCCTTGCCAATCTTAAAATTTACCATGATCTTCTCCTCGGATTATGCTTGTTTAAATCATTTTTAAGTCTTAAAACTCTACGAACCATAGATGCAGGTATTATACTTGATAAGCTTCTAGGATAATAACTATATGCATTATCTAATTGTTTTATGCGTTTAGCAAACAATTTATCCACATTGGTATTAGAAAGAGTGCCCATACCATCAATGCATAAATTATTTTGCCAACTCCCAGATTTATTTATAGTGTAATTAATTTTATGGCCTAGAGTTTTTTCAAAACCTATTCTTATAAGACCATCTATGCCTATATCCCTATCTTTAAGACAATAAACAATATTACGTGCTAATGAAGCTCTAAGAGCCTTTCCAGATGTATCATCTTTTCTTACCATTTTACTTTTGTCGACTAAAATAATAGTATTATATAATATATGATACTTATAAATTTTAGGTGGTATAAACCACACAACTTTAGGATCTTTAAAAGCTTCAACAGTTTCTATAAACCTCATAGGCGATGAATAATAGTCTGCTGCATGGTTTATAAAAATTTGTGACTTGGGATGTGCATTATTTATTAGAACAGATATTTTATTAGATAAAGGTATCCAATCACTTAATGAAATATAAATTAATCTAACACAATTCAATTTCTTAAGTATATTGTAATAGTAGAATGCCATTTTTAATCCAAAAGTTTCATCATCTTGCTCTTCAGCTATAATAAGTTCCCATGGTGGTATTTCACCTTGTTGTCTTATTAGAGACTCCAAGCAAACCCATCCTATATAGTAAGATCTAAACATAGGTATCATAACTGAAAAATATGGATCTACCTGTTTATATGTATCTGTAATGATATCCATTAGCTATGCAATACGTAAGGCAGATATTTTTTCAGCAGTTTAGGATCAAAGTTACGGCTTTTATAAGTTATAGGTACATCAACAAACATTCCATCTGGCACATCACCTTGGCGTTTCAATGGATTACCATAATAAAGTCCACTGTTTACAATATCATTTAAGACACTGCTAGCGTATCCTATTATGACATTATTACCAATAGTAAGACCAGCTCTCAAATTACTATGTGATCCTATAAGGGCACCATATCCAATATTTGTTATAAGTTGTTGCTTAGGCACGTCTGGACGATGATGATAAATATTTTTAGTATGTGAAGTCATTATGCCAGCACCTATAAAAGCACAATCATTAATAATCACACCTTTAGAAATAGTTGATCTTGTTCTGATATTCACACCATCACCAATAATACAGATACCAGTAGTGCAACAATAGTCTGCTATGTCAACATTGTTACCAATTCTTGTACCATTTTTTAATGTAACATGATGACCCAGTGTTACATTATCACCAATTTCCACATCCGGTTCTATGATACAATAAATACCCTGTTTAAATCTCTTGCCGTATTGTCTACCTGCTCTCATGGCAAATCTCCTTTACTTTAAAAAGTTTATAGCATATGGACCACAATTAAATATAAGATCCATAATTGAAAGATTTGGTATAAAATCCCCCCATAACTGATTATGCATTGGATACACAAAATTGTCATATTTAAGTTTTATACCAGCCTCAGTAAATTTATATTCATCTTGATAATTCGCACCACCCTTACCTGAAATATATGTATCAGCTCCAGTTGACCTGCAAATCTCTATAAGCAAATCATCACCTCTGAGATTAGTTTCAAATGCAGCTCTACCAAAATTACATTTGATACCAAGTGCATCTGCAACTGTTAATATAAAAATTACATTAAAATCCGCAAGTTTATCAATAGGCGCATTATAGATATCTAATAATTTTTTATAAGATTCATAATAAGGTGCTTTAGAGTAACAATGATGCCAAGTCTTAAGATGCTTCTCACGCCATTTGGTAGTATCATCTAATTTAGCATCTCTAATCCATTGATTGCTATATCCAGTCTTTTTACAAGACGCAGACAACCATTGATTACCGATAGGAGTCTTAATTTTAACTCTTGTACCAAAATTACGACCCATAGACAATTGTACATTTTCTAAGAAAATAAAAGTGTCTGCTATGAGTATTTTATGGAAGAGGCCTGCCCAAGGCATAAATGTAGGTTGATGTATTATTGTTTTCATTTGTATATTCTCACTGTAAAATCATTTTTTCTATAGTCATGTTTCAAGACTACTCTCTTACCGATTTTAAAAGCTAAATTAAGTATTTTATTTGGATCAGCATAATAAGCATTTTTCTGTTTGTTATCACTGTATATGCTTAAAAAATTTGCACATACACAATGAGTACAAAGATCAAACATAGTTTTTATTAAATCTTCAGTATATTTATACCAACCATTACACCTTTTATTAAATATGCCTGATGCAACTACAATATCATGCTTAGCTATACCACCGCCATAAGTGCTACCAACAATAAATTCAGTATTAATACAAGTGCCAGCATGCCTTTTACGTGCTTCAGTTATAAAATCACATATAAAATCTATACCTGTATATTTTGTTATTTTATAATCTGTTCCCTCTAGGTAAGGAAGAAGATCACCGAACCCACAGCCGACATCCAAGGCCGAAAACTCCAGAGGGAGGGGGGGGGGAGAAGAGGGCATGGAAGCGTTCATCCTGACTGGCAGGGGAGTTCCAAGCAAGTGCCTTCAGCGAGACTCCGTATGCATCTGAACGTGACTGAAAATATTTTCTAGTAATTTCATCATTATCTTTTCTAGTATCTACACCCATTAACTTTGCCCTATTTTAGAGACCCATCTTATAGATTCAAAGACTTCAGCATATCTGACACCAATTTGTACACCACGAACGCTTGCAAGAGCAAAAATAAAATTCTCGGAGATATAGTCCTTATCCCTTTGTGACTCATGACAATAGACAGCTTTAAATTTTTTAATTACATGCGATTCAGTAAGTTCAACAAAATGATTGGTAGTAAAATGCAGATTATTCCAAGGTATCTCATATCCAAGTAAAGAACATTTTTTGAAAGCTCTAAAGCACTCCTCTGTCACTGTTTTGTGGTCTTGATGCGTGTCTTTTGTCGACGGCACAAAAACCAAATCAGGGCATATAGATTCTTTATACTCTATAAGATGTTCAAGTAACTCCTGACGATGGGCAGTGAATTCTCTAATTTCCATAGGGGCATAAAGTATGCTACTTGAAGGAATGCTTAGAGCTTTAAGGCCATTCTGAACTTCAGAGAGTTTAGGATCAACGCTAGCAAAAACCAGATAGAATATTGTATGGCCTTCTTCTGCAAGTCTAGCTATAGTACCACCACATCCAATTTCTCCATCATCTGCATGTGGTGCTATAACTAGAATTTTCATTATGTATTCCTTTTACCGCCAGTTTGTTTTCCAGTGCCTTTTCCTGGAGCACGGCCTTTACCACCACCTTTACCAGTGCGACTTCCACCTGATCCAGTAGGTGGCCCTGTTTTATCACCTTTTGGCATTTCAAATCTCCTTATTTTTAGTGTTTTAGCAGCTAGGTAATTTGCGATTTCAATAGTTGCTGCCCCAATAAAAATTCCAAGTAGGATATTATCCATTATTTCTGCCTAATTTAAAAATTTCAAATTCTATAAAATGAAAGATAGTGATATAATACCTAAATATTCAAACATTTTTCATCCTTCTTATGCATAGTATGAATACCACATTCCCCACCACATTTACTAGTACCAACCCATCTTCCAGATCTTTCTGTTGCATCATCATCTACAATATTTGTGCAAGGAGCACATCCAAGACTACGATATCCCATTGCATACCAAGGATGTACAGGAATATCTTGAATAGCAATATATTTCCAGATATCTAATTCAGTCCATAAAAGGATAGGATTTACTTTAGTGATTATACTATCATCTTGATAGTTGTTTATTAAATCTTTCTTGAAAGAAGGTTCAAGCTCATTGTAATCAGTTCTAGTTTTTCCTTCAGTCTTTCTCAATCCTGTTATCCAAGCATCTAAGTTTGCTAAAGCTCTTTTAGTTGGCTCTACTTTTAAAAGCCTACAGCATTCTTCTGGGTTTTCCTTTGGCAAATTAGGAGAAACTTGTTGAGAAGCCATCAATGTCTCTACATGGATATGCCACTTCCGCATAAT
This sequence comes from Candidatus Aenigmatarchaeota archaeon, assembly GCA_017610225.1. Next base: position 37,379 of record JAFCCM010000005.1, read on the forward strand.
TAAATCTCGATATGAAAAGGTTCCTTGAGGCTTAAACTGCGTGCCAATAAAAAACACTTTGATATAAGGATTAATACGCAAAGCAAGATCTAATACCACCATGCTGTCTTTTCCAAAGCTGCAAGCAACAGATATTAAAGGGAAAGTCTCAATTGCATGGTCGATAATTTCTAAACTATGGTTTATTTTGGATGCTATTGTTTCCATCTATTCAATCTCCCATCTATGTTTAATTGGTCTACCCAAATAAGTATTACATAAATGCTCATTTAGTTCTGCGATCCTATGTTTATGTGTGTGTTTACTAGCAATTACTTTTAACGCATTCTGAGCTACAGATTTTGCCCATGCAGGCTCATTTATGATTTTTTGAGCTTTAGCAGCTAGATCAGAAGCATCATCTTTATATTCAACAAAGCATTCATCATCACCGAAAAGATCTTTTTTATGGTCAAAATCAGGCGTCAGCAAAACTGTGCCCGATGCCATAACCTCAAAAACTTTTCCATATGCTGATCTTACTTCTGCAGATGTAAGTGATGCAATAAAACTTCTAAGAAATATCGGATAGAGATAATTATTCGTAGGTGTTCGGTAAGCTTTCTGAACTAGTAGACTTGCATTAGACAACACTTTCAATGCAATACGTCTTTGGGTATAAAATTCATACCTGTATGCACCAGCAAAGCAAATTTTTTGTTCACGTTTTATCTCTGGATCGGAATAAAACTCATCATTTGCGGAAAAAGGCAACCACACAGATGGAATACCATCAATATCTTTTTGGCCTAGATATGAGCCCCTGCGTATAACAAGATCAAATTGATTTGTATTGTACCACTTTGTAGTGCCCCATCTTGGCTTTAAAGGATGACTATTCCAGCCAGCCTTTTTACCAAAATCAGTTTCAATCATGACTTTTAAACAAGGCAGATTTCTAAAATACCCTGGAGAAAACCTAGTTTCTTTGCCAGAAGGAGCATGAGAATCATAGTGAATGACAATAGAAGGGCTATACTTATGAAATAAATCTAAAGCTGTAAGGCCTTTTTCAAGAACATTTGAGCCATGTATATAAATATATTCATGGTCATGATATTTTTCTAAAAGTCTTAAAAAAGCTAAATGTTGTCTCGCACTAAACTTTTTCTCTGGTAGATAACTTACTACGAGTATTTTCATTAGGTTTCCTTAATAGCCATGCAATACGAAGCTCATTGGGGCATTTAACTTCTACAATCTCCAATTGAAAATCCTTAATTAAATGTGTGTAATCATGTGTAAAAACATAAGCTCTAGAATCCTGGTTCTTTTTAATTCTCTCCTTTGTCCTCTTTGGATTTGATGTTGCGATGTAAATATATTCTCTAGAAACTCGTATAAGCTCACTGAATACTTTGCGTATTGATCTAGAGTTTACATGAAGTAGTAAACTTTGAGCTACAATGAGATTAAAAGAATTTTCTTCATATGGTAATGTTTTACCATCCCACCATGTAGGTAAAATATCAGTAAGAGCTTTTGCTTCTCTTATATACTCTGGTGAAATATCACACATAGCAATCTTATTACGGATATCTCGTTCTCGAAGCCTTTTACAAAGTCTGCCCCAACCAGATCCTACATCTAAAATATTACCTTCTATTGAATACTGCCTTATCCATCTAATAAGCATATCCATTTCAATGTAATTCTCAGGCTTGTTCCATGCCATTGGGTGGGCTTTTGAGTATTTACTCCAGAACCTCATTGGTAAATAATCTTCCATAGACTTTCTCCTTTAATCTTTGACCAATTGCTTTAAAGCCATGATATTTTTCTACCCAAGCACGAGAAATATGACGAGTATGCTCAACTTGCTCAGGAGACATATCTAAAATTTTTCTCACAGCAATTTCAAATTCTTTTGGGTTATTTGCAACAAAAAAAGGGCATTTAGTATTATATTCTTTAGCATACCGTTGTGATGACATAAAATGAGTAATAACTATTTTACCCATTGCTGCAGCTTCAAGAGCGGTTACACCCCACTCACCATATCTATGACCTCTTAAATCTGGCTCACAAGCTTCAATGTATATATCTGCATTAGACATACGTTTGATATTATCTTCCCAAGGTACAACACTTTCATTAATATAAAATTTCCATCTGTCATTTCTAGAATTTGATTTGCATTTAATGCCCTCATCTTGTAACCTACCAAGGATTCTAAAAATTTCAGCTGTACCTTTAATATATCCTTTGTGTGGATAATGACAAAAAGAAAGTGTTGAGTCTCTTTGATCAGGTCTATGTGGTATATTTTGAACATCAATACAGGGAAGTATCCAAACCTGATTTTTAGCTCCTAAGTTTAATAAATCACCTGTTTGAATAATGCTTATATCAACTATTGGATTAAAAATAGCATTCATTTTTTCTGCAGCACCACGATACCTCGATCCACCATGAAAGACTGTAACAAATTTATTCCTTATATCTATTGCACTAAAACGTCTACTATGCATTAACATAATAGCTTTAGCCTGTCTTGCTCTGGGCACAATTTGAGCTTGTAAGTCTTTAAATAAATTAGCATGCTTACCATAACCTCTCGGTGATGGACGTACAGCCCAAGATTCAGCTTTAATGCCCACCTCTTTTAAAGCCCTTTCAAATAAATATCCAACATTTGAAAAATCTGCCTTAGCTAAGATGAGAATATCTATATTGTCCATAACTTCGCCCTCTGAAATTACAAGCTATCGTCTTGTAGATATACCAGTAAGAGTCTCTTTCAATCTCGATCCAAAATAAAACCCAATTATTGTTCCGAGTACAATATGTTGTGGTACTGTTAAACTCATCTCTCTATAAGGAAAATCAAACCATATAGAAAAATTTTCACCCCACATCGAGTAAAATTCAGTCAATAATGCACCAAGACCTCCAAAGGGTCTCACTAAACCATTCAGAAACTTTATCAGCCAAGATTGTTTCTGAGTCTGCATTGCAACTTGATACATTTTCCTTGCAGAATCAGTAGAATCTTCCGAAATTTTAAACAAATCAACATAATGACCCGATCTCTCCATTTCTGACATCTTTTTAGGTGGCAACACTCTTTCACCTATAAACTTAGCTGCACCAGCCAATGGCTCTAACACAGGCTTTATAGCAGCTGCTACAGGATTAAACATATCATACCATGCCATTTTATCCTCTATTCTTAATTGCTATTTTTATTTCTTTTATAGTCTCATCCATAGTGTTTTCAAACCTAGTATGATTGTCTGAAAGTGCAGTATGAATGGATAAAATCTCACCTCTTAAAATTTCTGTAGTGCTACTTAATTCTGATCGATATATTTCTTGATAGAGAGTAAGAAATTTTTCAACTTGCTTTTCTCGATCAGCACAATGGCCATCTTTAAAGTTTTTTATCTTTTTCTCAACAATCTCATAAACTTTTTTAAAAGTAAGAGACTCACCATTACTGCTATCCTTACTTATCTCTTGAGTGTCACGCCGGATTCTTAAAGCTGCAATGCCATATGATCCTACGCCAGCTACACCAGCAACAACAGCTATACATCCAAACAGATTCATTTCAAGCACTATAGGAATAGGCATAATTACCCCTCTAATAAATAGATATATTTAGTTCTTCCAAACTTTTTGATTCTCTTCCATCTCTGCACACGCTTACGAGGATCAATATGAAATCCTATAGGCACACGCACACCTTTATATTTCCAGTCATAATAAACACCGATGCCACCGAAAACAAAACTTTCAACAATAGCATATTGTTCTCGTATTGATTTATCAGTATGCATAAAAAAGTCCACAGCAGAGCATCCATTTTTAAACAAATGGAAACTGTTGTCTGAATGTCCATGCTCACCTAGCATATCAACAGCTTGAGTTATTGTAATTCGACAATTTGCTTTAATTCGTATTTGTTCCATCTTATATAAGATATTACTATCAATTCTGTAGCCACTTCCAGGATGCTTCGAATCTTCAAATTCCCATGGTTCAAACCATTTTATGCCTTCCCATATAGCATCATTTAGCATTATTTTCTCCCTTCTGAAAATTCCTCAAGCCTAGCATATTTTGCTAAATACTCTTTTAGTTCTTCAGTTATATCTATAGCTTCAGCTTTCACTAGACCGCCCACAAAATCAACTACTTCTTTTAGACTAGTCCTCCGAATTGATGTATGTACGATAGATGGTATAACCTCGTCTACTACACCATTAAGTCTAAAAAGTGTTTTTACAGCTTGTTGATTTATTACACTGCCTATGATATCTGCCCATCCTTCAATACACAAATAAAACATATCAGTAATATTTTTTGATAATGCATATGACCCTGTTCGTTCCATACCAAGCATTATAAATTGTGCGAGCACTGATACAGCTATCTCAGAGCTATACCTTCTTATTATCTCACTTGTGTTAAAGGCTTTCTTTCCAGGTGATCCAGCAAGTTCAAAGCCCCAGTCATAAGGCAGGAGTAATCCAGCTTGTTCGTCATTTCTAATATTAACAAGGATGTTTTTTGCCCAGTTAATAGCTGTTGTAGCTTCCGTATTATCATCATCTAGCTTCAAGCCCTCGGGCATTGTCATAACAGGTATCCCTACAAGATCTCTCTCAAGGCCAATAGCTTCAATTTCTTCTATAGACTTTTTGAAATACCACGGGCGATAAGCATTCCTTAATATAGATCTACCCTCAGGATTATTGTTTGCATGATCGGGTCTAAATAATATGCCCTTAGCAAATGGAATATATTTTAGAGCGAAAGTGGGGTAGGAGCGTTGATACATACCAACAGTGTCACCATTTTCTTTTACTTCCCAGTGGTCTAAAGAGGATTGTGTTCTGATAGGTAACTTTTTCCAAACAATTTGGCCTTTCTCATTGCGCTTGAAAACTTGCTCAAAAAAGGACCATCCATAGGGGAACATACTGTTGACCTCAGTCATAAAATCTGTCCAAGTATGTGTCATCCCATGCATATTATTTTCAAGAAAATCTCTATCCTTTAAATCTCCACCCTTAGCTGACCATCTAAGTTCTCTCAAAATCTGCTTAATAGCAAAAAGTGTACCACCTACAATAGGATCATTGAGACTCATTTCTTGATATACTTTGATACCAGAGCTGCCTCGTAAAGCAGTCAAAAACTCTTCAGACAAATAACCAGCATGCTGTTTTAAACCAGTCTTACCTATTTCCGTTGTATATATCCCATGTTTGTAAGTTTTTGGCTTTCTTAGCTTTCTTAACTTTTTAATTATTCCCATATAAACCTCTCTGGAAACGGCTGAATCTAGAAGTTCTAGGCCTGTTTAAATTAAATGCGGGTTTCTTCAAAGCTTCCTCTGTAGTTATAATATGCACTGGAAATGTGAATTGGACATTTCTAACATGATCACAAAGATTTGCATCCAAAAATGCCATCCAAAGTGCATCAAAATAATCTGGAGACTTCATAGACCGAGATCTCATATCATCTTTAGATTCGATCTGTAATTTGTGAGCTGGTTTTGTACGAATGTCTGATAACTCTGAAATACATCTGTCAGGCCATTTTTTGCAATAAAGTTTTGGTATCATATCTCTAAGCTCCCAACAGCCTTGAGCTCTTAGATTCAAATACCTGTCTTTAAACTCTGGAGCACAATGCGCTTGACCTATAACTGGTACAATTTTATCCCCATAAATAGCGTGTAATCCATCATATACACCTGCACCAATATTTACAGCATCAATTTTAACATATTGAGGATCATCTTCCATTATATGCTCAGAAATCCATCTCACTTGCTCATTAGTATCAGTAACTTCCCCCGGTTTATGTTTTTCATCCCATTTTATAACTTTAGTGCCTTGACGAGCACAAAGAATACTGGATGCCCCAGTCCTACCAACATCAACCCCATATTCTATTGGAAAAGCTGCGACATTTGGCGCCAAATTGTTAATCATGTGATCAACGAAATCGGGCGGTATCAAAAGCTCCGTATCTGCTGATGGGAATTCACCAAGAACTTTAATTTGAAAGACAGGATGATCCTTACCGTACCGCTCCTCCATCATTTTTAGATACCGTTCTGATACTCTTGGAGAGTCATAACAGGAAATATGCATTTGTTTATACATATTTCGTATAGATCTGTTATTAAAAGTATCAAAAAAGTACCCTCTACGCCTTGTTGGGTTCGCAGCTAAAATACAGTATGCAAATTCATTTGTAAGAGCACCTTCAACGGCTGGAAAAATAGCGTCAGGTACCCCAGAGTTTCCACTCCATAAACAATATCCATTTCTTCTTGTAAATAATAAATGATGAGGTGGCACATCTAAAGAATATATAATACCTTTATAATTTTTAATTAATACATTTTTATAAATAACTATTTTTATGCCAGGTTTTATATACTCTGAAATAACATATGCTTGTGTTTTACTTTGTATGTAATGATCTTTATACCATTTAGCATCTTCTTTTGGCCTTTTTAATACAGAAGCAGCTTTACCTGTTTTTTGAATTAGCTCTTGTAAATCATCAGCCATTCTTTTTGAAGATGTATAATAGACTCTTTTACCACTTTTAAAATAACCATCACCAAGATGAAAGCTATCAAGAAATGCTTCTATCATTTCTGGTGTAGCATCTTTAATATACCAAGGTACATATTTAGATGCACTTTTACCAAACTCTATTAAAGCATCAGCAAGTTGTGGTGCATAAATATTTATATATTTATTACCATACACTTTAAAGTCTAAACCCATATTATTCAATATATTTATTATTATATCTCTATTAAATTCATCTTGTTGCGTTATTATAACAACTTTTTTATCTTCTGATAAAGATCCTTCAGAAAGATACCAACCTAAAAAGTCAAACCAGTCCATAGTAGAAAATTCTAATGCTTCATATAATCTACGTTCTGTTTTAAGTGCTGGTATATTAAATTTTTCATCTTTAAAAGTACCAACCCACTTAAAAGTTTTTGTCATATATAAATCTGCACCATCACTAATTTCTTCAATAGGCTTCAGCTTCCAATTAGAATATTTACTATGAGATCGAGTTTTAAAAAGCATCTTATGTTTTGCTGTAACAGCAAAATCAAGAGACCTTTGTTTTCCATAATACATATCTCCATCATAAAACATTTCAACTTTACTTACAGGTTTTACATATTCTGCAAATAATGTTTCTGGATTCATAGACAAAACAGTATCAACTTCAACATTAACATCCTTAAAAAATTTCCACCCATCTTTAGTTAAAACCTCAGTTTGATCATCGTGACAGGCTTCGTCAATCACAAATAATAAATAATGCTCATCATGAAAGCCCTGGAGTCCTTCAGCAACTTCTGATCCAGGCTTAACTTGTGCAGTTCTAGCGACAGCATACCACTCAGGCTGATGACCCTTGACGCCAATTCTCGTTTGTGTCCATTCCATAGCAGCAGATAAAATTGGACTCCTGCTAATCCATTTAAAATGCTCACTCCAGAGAATATCATTCAGCTGATGCTGCGATGGTGCAGTAGTAGGAACTTTTGATCTCGGCCGTGTAAATAGAAACCACAAAGTAGCCATGCTTAGCCAAAAAGATTTCCCTACACCGGAACCAGCCCTAATAGCTATATAATGGTATTCTAGTAAATTCTCAAAAGCTTTCTTTTGCCAAGGGTCTAGGTCAGCACCTATAATATCTTTTACAAACCCAACAGGATTATAGAAGTACCCTTGAAGTAACTTAAAGACAGCTTCATTATCAGCCATTATCTATCTCTTTCTTTGGTGTAACATCAAAAGGCTTTTCTTTTGCTCTCATATCATCATGTGCTGCAATGATTAAATCAGTAATATCCATCTTTACACTGGCAGTTCTTTGGAGTGGTTTACCCTTTGATCGATCTAGAATGTCCCATGCAGATTTCTGCCTAGCCGTAATACCAGCAGACACATCTCTCATCACCTCAACATCAAATGCTGCTGCCTCGGCAGATGCGGCATTTAAAATATCAAGCGCATCTAGCCTTTCACTAGCATCAACAATATTTGTCTCCATCCTCAATTGCAAATCGCTCAATGCAGCTTGAAATACCGGCTCTTCACGTATCCATCTTCTCACTGTATCGGCTGAGATCCCTAATTCTTCGCTCACTTCTACTGGAGACTCTCCGACCACCAGTCTTCTCACTGCATCTCTTTGTCTTGGATTTAATGTTTTTAATGCCATTCATCTTCTCAATTAATATTTCTAGTTCACATTTCATTGCACCTTATCCTATATTTCATTGATAGATCTCTATATGATTCAATTCTATTCCAATATATGCTCTATGTCAAGTGCCTTGTTTTTATATTCAATCTGGCATTTGATTATCAAAAAGTCCCTCATGATCCTGTAAATTTTTATAGCTACATTTTAAATCTATCCAATTACTTCTGAAGCATTTTTTGATAATCATAACCTGATTATCAAAAAGCCTTATAATTCATGGATGCATTCTTTTGTGAAACAAAAGTGAAACAAAAGTGAAACAAAAGTGATTATCAAGTTGAAATTTTTTGTGAGTTTAGAGAATGTACCCAACAGCATAAAAAATGCAAAAAATTCGCATGATTTTAAGAATATGGTATGAATTTTGCTTGCAGTGAGAATGATTCTATAATTAGTATGATTCCAATTACAGGACAAAAAATTAGGTGCAACCTATAATTGATTGCACCTATTTAAAAGGTTAAGATTTACTTGATGCCGTACTCCACCTCGAGGGCTCTCATCTTAGCATCGAAAGCAGTGTTGGTTTTTCTTTTGGCTTTCACTTGAGCATTGACAGATTTTTTCCGAGCCAGGTCATTACCATAATCTGTTTTTAATTGCCGGTTGAAATCTGTCATGATGCGCTTTAAACCCCATCGTTTCAATGCCAATTCATAACCCGCTTGCGTAACAGTGTAAGCATGACACTTGCCTCGACCAAGTTCTTTTCCGTCTTTATCCTTACGGATTACCTCTACCATATACTCATTTTTTTCCTGCACTTCTGCCTTGTCTTTTGTCTGATTGTTTTCTTTTCTCTTGTTTGTTGCTGTCATTTTTTTACCCTTTCAAATTAAGATTGATAATAAAGGTTAATTACTTATGATTATTTCTGCCTATCATACGATATAGCCTTGTATAATTGACAGACAATAAACTAGTCTCTTTACTGTCAATTAGATAGATGATAATTTCTCTATCTAATTTTCTAAGGCTGCTTTATAAATCTTTAATTTGACATTTTATGTCTGAATATTTTTCTACCATTTCATTCAGACTACCATAATTTTCCTTCATCATTTTTATACCTCTCAATAAAGGTTACATTGAAATAATTGCTAGGTACATAGTTGAACCTACCAATAAGCCAAGAATAACACCCCTTAGAATATTTGTAATGCTTATCATAGAATCCCCTTTTGTTATAGGTTTTTAATGAAAGAATCAATCTTACCCTTGAGAAGTTCTGAAACATCAAAGCCATCTTCCTGAAAAACATACCATAAAATAGTATCTACTATTTCAAATATAAATCGTTTTTTGAAGTCTTGGTATAAACTTTCTACTGTAATATCTTCATTCATGTCATAACCGCTTTTTAACTCTATCTTTTTATCATACATTAGAATCCCCCTGTTTATGTAGCATTGTTGCCAATATGGTACGTTTCTTACAACTATCAAAATTCATATGGTTCCGTGTGCTCATGAGTAATTGTCTCAAAATTTTAAATACTTGTCAAGAAAAAAAATACACTTTTTTTAAAAAATTATTTCACTTTTATGCACTTTTTCTTGATACACTCAATATAGGTGCATTTTTGATAATCATGCCTTGGTTATCATTGTATAGACTACAATATTGTAACCATTATTACATTGTAATCATTATCACATTAACTACATTATAGTAATGACACCATTTTAATAATAATACCATTTTAATAATGATCACATTTTAATAATGACTTTGGATCATCCGATTGCCCGTTTCTAGTCGAACGGATCATATATAGATCGAGCTGTTGTATAACGCCTAAGGAGCATCGGATGATGACCAGGTTGCTATCGTAAATGTTCAAAGGATGATCCGGTCATCCAATAAATAATATCTTAAAACAATCATCCGATCATAATGACAAAGATTTCCCAGTAATGAGAAGATAAGTCGGGCGTTGCAGAAATCCTCGGGCGTTGCAGAAATCCTCGGGCGCTGGTGGGTCGGGCGATCTCACAAAGAAAGATGGGGGAAAGGCCGGATCGGGGTCGGGAGGAGTAGCTACATGCACTACGAATATAAATTACTCTTGGATCATCCGATGATACATATTTCAGTTAAATGGATGATGCAAGTCGCTAGTCGAAATCACTGAGACCAAAATCATCCGCTCCACTCAGTTATGATAGATCAACGCTCGGTCTTTCGTAATTTCAGTCGGTGAAGTTACGTAGATCCGTAATTTCAGAGGTATGCTGTTTTTACACTTTTTCTTAAAGTGTATTATTAAGTACAATTGCTAAGTGCCCGAAATTATTGAATAATCGAAAAGCTGCATTATTTTGAATTGTTTTAAATAAACAACTTTAGAAAGTAAAAAGGGCAATTTCTCGAGTTATTTTAACACTTTAACGGTTATCCGTCCAGGTGTAAACACAAAAAAGGGTCGCCCTCAAAGTCAAGACCAGTAAGGGTTTCCCAGAGCACCAAATTGCCAAATTGCCTATATAATAATATATATATATATATATGAAGATACGTACATCTGTAACTTCAGACCTCCGAGCTTTTGAACGGGCTGGCAATTTTGGCTACTCGGTAATTTAGAGTGAATTATTGAAATAATTGAGTAATTTCAACAACTTATGAAAATAGTAATTTATTTTGAATTATCAAAATTGCCAAACAAAAAATAAATAATCTAATTATTGAGTAATTTCAATAACTTACCACAAAGCTAAATTATATTTAATTATTTGCTTGACTTTAATTCAAAAAATTAGTAATATAGAGCTAAAGCTTCAAGAGCTTCAAGAGCTCCAATTTAAAATACATAAATAAAGGAGATACAAATGAAAATAGCAGTCACAGTTTATTTAGACCAAGAAATAATAGAAATAATTGACAGGATGGCAGAAAAAGAGTACCGCTCAAGAACAAAAGAGATTGAGAGGTTAATATATACAAAGTTAAAAGCGGAAAGGAAATTAGGATGAAAATAATTAGATTAGTAAATCACGTTATAAAAGATGAATTTGATTTTACTCAACTTATCGTACCTTGTGAAGATAAAGGTAGACTTGATCATGAAGAAATAAGGCAACTTCTTGATGAAGAGCATATTAAATTACTATTTCTATAACGCCCAAAAACTCGTAATTTCACCAAGTGAACTTATGAGCTACCACACTTACGTGCTACCACACTGTGTAGATCCAATAACGCTGGATGCCACTCCGTGCTCGGAAGAAATTCCTAATTACTGGGAAATCTGAGCCTTTCTTCCCCTCCTGCTCCTTGCCTTGCTTCTCCCCCTCTTTGTGTGAGAAGATATTTTAGTAGATCTCACGTAAGTATTTGATTTTACTACACTTTTGGAGTTCAGAAATTGAACGGCCAAAACAGACCAGTCAAAACAGGCCGTAAGTGGTTGAAATAACAAGTGAATAAAAAAAGTGAATTTAGTGCTTGACAAAGCTTTGCCAATATGTTATGCTCCTATAAGATTAGGAACGGGACAAACATAAATCATCTAAAAAGTAGGAGGATAAAATGGCAACAGATGCAGAAAATTTTAAAGATAAAGATGTCCATAAAACAAATTACCCTGTTCTGCCAGCATTTCTTATAAAAAGAGCTGCTAATTTCCTTGATAAAATGGAAGATAATGATTACTACGTAAGATTTGAATCTAATAGTGAAAGTATCATTTTCTTAAATAGTGAAGAACATGAAATTACCCGAATTGACTATCATTTAAAAGGACAGCATCTTAGGACTGCTGATAAAGTAATAGAATTTGCAAAGGATCGGGCAATAAAAGCTTTTCCAACAGAGAATGGAATATATGATGGTTTTCAACGGTTAGTCACATATTATAGTGAGTGTTCCAAAGTGGGCCTTTTTGTTAACATCGGTTACACTGGGTTTCTGACGGATAGAGAAATTGAAATTGAATTGCAACGGATTGGTTTAGACGCAGATTAAGGCCGAGGGGAGCATCTTATTATGAGATGCTTCTCTGGGTTTTAATTTGGGATAAATTAATTTTTAAAGAGGAGGAACTACTGATGGGACAAAGTAGGCCTGCTACAAAAAGGCAATTGTGGGCACTTTATTGTATTACCAAAAAGGATCATCGTGATTCGGGACTTACGTTGGATCAGGCCAGCAAATTAATTGCCGAGGCGAATGTGAATCGAGCTTCAAAACTCGAATCCGTTGAAATTCTTAATCAGGCATATAAAGCGGGAGAAAAAGCTTACGAGGATTGTGTGCCTACCCCCATGATCGTTCAACAGTATCAAGATATGTTGAATGATAACTCACCTGTAGAAAAATCTTATCATGTTCCAGAAGGTGTATGTGGCTTTGCTTGGGTGAATCTCAAATGCAAAGGTAAAGGATTCACTTTCATTAATGATCTCAAAAAGGAAGGACTTGCAACGTCAGATCATAATAGCTTCAATGGCGAACCTTTCAAGATTGATAGTTATTACGGAGGTTACACTTACTGGGTTTCTGGTAGTCAAAGCATGGAAAGAAAAATAGCTTTTGCAAGTGCTTTCGCAAAAGTTTTGACCGATGCTGGAATTAATTGTCACGCTTATAGTAGGATGGACTAACAATGTTATCTTTTAAAGAGAGACATATTTTAAAAAATATGCCAAGTTTTAAGTTGGAACTTCTTTTAAAGGCAAACATTAGAGATGAAGTAAAGCATAAAGCAAGAAAAATATTGCTAACTAAGAAAGGCAGGTAATGATGGAAATTGAGCCAGTGGGTTCTGAAGCATACAAAAGAGGCATACGAGGTTACTCAGCAACAGTTGCACGTTGTCGATCATGTGGCCGATTAACCAATGTTTTTTGGGATATACCATATTGTAAAAAATCCAGTTTTAGCATGTTCAGAAAAGTGTGCAATACGTTTAACAGATAATTAATGGGGATGAGATGCCAAAGATACAACTATCATTTCAACAAGTTTTGGAATATATAATCTTGGGTGTTAAAAATGGACAGTATTAAGCGGTTACAGACATCGCTCAAGAGTGTCTAGATGAGATGAAGGCACAATCAAAGGGTAAAGCATCTGAGCCCAAAAGTGATAAAAAACTTTAAAGGGGGGGGGGGTAAAATGGAACAAAAACTTTTTTCCACTAAAATGGCAGAGTTAAGATCACTCAAAAGAAAAGCAGAAGCCATGAATGATCAAAGTGTTGTTAATCGAATAGCTACGATGATAGCCTTGGAACGAAATAACATCAGTGATTTTACTGCAATGGATAGCCTAGTTGTCGAAAGTGTCAGAGAGTCTAGATCTTTTAATGAGATTTGTAAAGCAAGTTTGATAGTCCACTAGTAAGATGTGTAATATATAGTGAAGGTAAAAATGAGAATGAAAAAATATTTATCAATACCTGAAAAACATCAATTGAGAATTGCAAAAGATACTTTAAAATTATCAGATATAGGTGCTAAAATAATGGGTGGTATGACTAAAGATGAAGCGAAAAAATTATTAATAAGTTTACAAATAAATAAAATACCGGATAAGGAGTTAAGCCAATGCATAAATAATCTCTATTTATAAATTTATATTTATTTAGTGTAGATTAAAAATTGATTCTGCACTTCTTAAACGGTGAGAAGTGCAGCATGAGTTTCTAATCTTAAATAGGAGGTAAAATAATGATGTTTTTTGAGAGTTTTATAATAGGTGTTGTTATAGGTTTATTTATAGGGACAGTAGTCGCTGGATTATTGCAAATGGCAAAAAAGAATTAAGGTCTAAATTTTATTAAAAAAGGGGGTAAAAAATGACAGATCAAAAAGCACCAAAGGGTAATATTGCTCTTATTCGGGACTTTTTTGGTGAAGGTAAACATGGCAGAAAAGTTGAGATTACTGAAATTAAAGCTGCACCAGCCGAGGATCGTTTAGAGATGGCTAATCTTATAAAAGAGGGGATGCAAGATGGGGGTATCCAAATCTCTTAAAATTTCTAATGAATTAAAAGAAGGTGTTGAAAATTGCTATCGGGAAATTGATGGCAATGAGCATCTTTTCCATACTAGTTACATCTCAGAGCGGGATTATAAAAAAGAACGTGCAGCAATTTTTTTAAGATTCTTATTGAGACATTCAGAAGATGTAGTAAAAATGTAATCTTTAAAAAGGAGGATGAAATGGCAATAGAGCATGAATTTTTACCAGATTTACATCCGCATAGACATATTATTCTCTATGCAAAAGGGCATTACAAAAAACGGAAGAGTCAAATCTCTGATCTCAAAGTTTTACTGTCGGACTGTTCTGGTATTCCTTTGAGGTATGTAACATCAAATGATGTCTTGTTTGTTTTAGTCGGGTTGACTTATCCTGCTATTAAAGACTCAGGAAATTCTGATGCTGCTTTTATGCGTTTCTGCACAAATATCTTAGAGGAACGCTCAGACGATGTCAGAACACGTATCATTCGTAGCTGCCTAAGAATACTTCATCTCATGAAAGTCAAAAAGGATGGGTTGCTTGTAATAAATCTTGGCAAACCAGACCCGGAAATTTTGCCTTTAAAAGAGACAAGTTCGTAATTTCATCAAATGAAAATACGAAAGGAAAATTATGAAATTAAATGAAATAAAAAAGCTTATAAAAAGCAATCCAGATATTTGTTCTTTATCATTAGATGTAAATAAATTTCCAAGATGGAAATGCATTTGGCCACTTGTAGCAGGCACTTGCCAGCATTTTTATATCGGTGATACAGCAATTTTTTTGCATTTGAGAAAGACAGATGGATAAATGAAGATATCTTAAATGGTATAAAATTTGGGAGCAAAAATAATGCTAATTTATCTCAAATATTTTACACCTTTAATTGGTCTTATGTTATTTTTTATTATCATTGTAATTATCTTAATTAGAAAGGAAAGACATGAAACAAAAAGAATTAAAAAATTGGAGCGAATCAATGAATGTCTCTATCTTAGAAAGTCTAATTACTAATCCTAAGAAGATAAAAAACTTGATGGCAGTTCTGGATAGATTCAGAATGAAAATCAAGATGAGAAAACAAAGATACATTTTGAAATGGAGCGTCAAATAAACACCCCGACACTCTTGTGACATGTCCCACCTGCGTTTTAGCAGAGTCACAGTGGTACTTGCTTAATCCTCCGGCAAGTACCACAAAAGAGTGTCTTAAATGTATTTAATAAATGAGGTTTGAAATGTTGTATATGGGCAGATTTAATTGGAACGGTGTCATGCATGAACTCTATACAAAAACTAATAAAGAGTCATCAGTCTTTTCAAATTTCATTTATCAAATGTCAGCAAAGGTAGGATATTCCTATAGTTATGTGAGTTCTTATTTTTTAAACAGTAACAGATACACTATAAGGAGGATAATGTAATGATTGTATCACTCAGCAGAAAAATGGTTATGTTATTTGTGATGTAAATGTTCACAGTGCTTCAAAAAATAGAATTCTAAATGATGAATTTTCAGATCAAAGGCTAGTTTATCTCAATTTTATACCTAGAGATGGTAGTGAAACCATCAATTTTGGTATCAATCTCGATGATTGGATTCAATTAAATGCATCTATTAATTATGTGATTTAAATGGAGGACACAATGGCAGATTCTACGGGAGCATTAGAACAGGCTTTATTGAGATCTAAAATTGAAAGCCTAGTAAATCAGATGGACTCATATCAAAGGAAAAATATCCTGGCAAAACTATCAGAAAAGCCAAAAGTGACAAAGATGAGAGTGCATTTTCCAAAAGTGCAATACACTTCAAGAGATAATATTCAAATATGTACTACACAAAAAGAAGCATCTGATTTTATTGCAAGTTTTATGATTGAAGATTTGGATAAGAAACCCACATCTACAATTAAAGCCCATTTAGTTGAAGCTTTTGGGACTCTTGCAGAGACAATGGAAACAGATGCACAAAAACAAAAAACACTTCTTAGAGCATCAAGATTTGTTCTCATGAATCGCAATCATTTGATAAATTCAATTCTAACTATGGTTGCAGTTTAATAAAACAGTATCTAGTCAGGTATGAAATTGAAAGGAGGTGATTACAAAGTCTGGCTACCTAATGGAACGTTCCTTTAACATTAACTTAAATTTATGGAGATCTTTATGAAAAAAGTCATGACAGATGTCAAAAGCAAGGGTGTTGTTGTTGATAAAGTGGAAGTGACCGTATATGAAGGTATTTCCGAAGCAGTGAAGGCATTAGGCGATGCTGTTTGCCTTAAGGCC
This sequence comes from Candidatus Aenigmatarchaeota archaeon, assembly GCA_017610225.1. Next base: position 53,962 of record JAFCCM010000005.1, read on the forward strand.
ATTAACAAGATGGTCTCAGATGGTATTACCAATCCGGCCCGAGCAGCAAAAGTCAGACCCTCTACACCTGAAGCTCAACTTAAAAAGCTCGCTAAGACCAATCCAGCGGTCAAGGCTAAGATCGAAGCTTTGCTGAAAGAGTATCAGGAAGAAGATGATGCAGAAGGCGATGAAGCTGCCTAAGCATCAGGGGGTGGCTATTCAAGTGTAGCTGCCCCCGCCTTTTTAATCCCCCTAATATTTTAAATTGGAGCTGTTACCTAATGGATAAGTTTGCTTTAATTGAACAGGATGATATATGAAGTTGTTTTGGATGCTGTCAGGTAAAGAAATCTTAGATCCTAATCCAGATACAGAAAATCTGGATTAAAAGATTATGAAGTCTCTAAAATTTTGCCTTTGGTTTTATGGAAAGTTAAAAAAGAAAGCTTTTATTTCAATTCTGGCAAGCGAGGTCGCCTTGTGTTCGACTTTCTTTTTAGACAGGGCCTTTACTCTTACTTATAAAGAGAAAGTCAAGTGCAAGGCCGTTTAAGGCCCTTTATTTTAAACCCCTAAAATATAATAAAGGAGATCAATTATGGTTAAAAAACAAGAAGAGATTAAACCTAAATTTAAAATCGGTGATGTGGTAACTTTTGAAGATTCTATAAGATATCCAGAAAAAGCGAAAGTAAAAACAATAGGCAAAATTGTTGCTATCCATGTTTTTCATGGCAAAACATTCAGAACTACACCTGCTAATCCTAAAGGTAATCTTTTTGGATACATTGAATATTCTATTGATGGCCAAGTAGACTTTGTAGGGGAAAGTATCCTTTTTCCTTATTATGAAGATTCATCAGAATAGAAAGAATTAATTATGCCTAGAATAATAGCTAAAGATAACTTTTTAAAACGATCTGAATTTACTTCAGATGTTCTTGTTGCTGATCATGTTCCAGATCGATATGCTAAATTTATTGTCGAAGCTCTCAATGAAAGATACAGTGGAAATAAAGCTGATAAATATTTCATAGCAATGCCAGATGGCTATAGATTGTGTATAGTGGAGGATTAGATATAATCTTATGGGAATGTAAATATTATGATGCTTGTGGCAGCCCAGACAATTGTAGATGTTACAGTGGAAGATCTGAATTAAAAAGAAAAGACTTATTAAACATCATACATAAGGAGGAACAAAAATGGCATCAGGGCCAAGACACAAGAATGAAACTTTCACAGACTATCGTGAGCGTCTAGAAATGGAGGAAAACCAACTTCGAGATCGATTAAGTGATAAATGGTTTTGGCAATCTATGGCTACATTGCAGATTTAATAGTCTGTCGGGCACTTGAAAAGGAGATTAAATTATGATACTAATAAAACCAAGTGTAGAGATTTTAGAAATTATGGGTCTTTTCCCATTGAAACTAATTGAAACGGCAGGCAGGCTTTGCTATAAATCAAAAAGCTCTTCTGGTATGGCAGATGATCCCTCTGTAGAAAGCTTTGTTAAGCATCTCTTAAAGAAAGGCCATGAATCTGTAATTGAACATTCGGCCATGACAGTAAAATTCATCTGTGATCGAGGGGTGACACATGAATTGGTGAGACATAGACTTGCTGCTTTCAGTCAGGAAAGTACGAGATATTGTAATTATAAAGGTGGTGTGACGTTTGTGATACCTCCTTGGGTAGATTTTGAGTGTATGGAGTGTGATTATCTACAGGTTTTATCGGATATGGTTGATAGTTCGTATTCACACGATATTTGGATAGTAGCAATGGCAAGAGCTGAAGGGTACTATTCATATTTACTCGGGGAAGGTTGGTCTCCCCAGCAGGCCCGTTCTGTCCTTCCCAACTCTCTCAAGACTGAAATCATTGTAACAGCAAACTTTCGTGAGTGGCGACATATTCTCAAACTTAGGGCTTCTAAAGCTGCTCATCCACAAATGCGTGAAGTAATGCTAATGCTTTTAGAAAAAGTAAAAGCAATTATACCAATAATTTTTGATAGTATAGAGGTTAAAAGATGAAAAATTACTATGTTGGTTGTTTGGTCATAGATCTATTTGTTTATTTAGGTGGCATTGGGATTCTCCAAGTATCCAAGAATCAGAATTTACTGGGTGGAAATGTGAACGATGTGGGCACCGCTTCACAGAACAGTGGGATAGTTAAATGAAATCCCGACCTTTGGAATTGCCATCTAAAACATACAAAGTGCCCACTGGTTATGGTAATTTATACATCATAATTAGTGAATATGAAGGTAAACCATTTGAAGTATTTTGTACTATAGGTAAGAGTGGTGGATCTATTACTGCTAAAGCTGAAGTTACTGGCAGACTAGTTTCACTTGCACTTAGACATGATGTACCCATTGAAGATATAATTGATCAATTAATTGGTATCAGTGGGAGTGAACTAAAGGCTTGGAAAGACACTATTATTAAAAGTATCCCAGATGCTGTAGGATATGTACTAAAATTATTATACAAAAGAAAAAATGGCAGTCAATGAAGAGGTTAAATAATTTTAGACCGTAAGTTCACTAAGTGAAGTTACGAGGAGTTATAATATGAAAGAGTTTATTTTTAGACTCATCCCATTTGAAATACATGAAGATTGGAAATTTTTCGCAAAAAGAAAAGCAATTTCGATGAGACTCTATCTTTTGTCAGCCTTAAAAAGTCATATCGAAAGAGACAAAGATCTTATATCTATGAAACATAAACCAGTTCAATCTCAAACAGTAGGAGAAGATAATGCCCTTCAAAAGCTTAGAAAACATGTCAAAAGAGCAGCTGACTGAGCACTTAAAAGAGCTTCGTGGTGATCGTAAAAGAGGCTACGAGGTTAAAAAGAAAATAAGGAAGTCTAAAGATGAATTTGACAACCTCGATCCAGGTCTAGCTGCGAAAATTTTAGCAGCCCTAGAGAAAGGTGATTAAAATGAGAGATGAAATAAAACGGACTGTAAAACAATGGCACTTTGCAGGTCTACCTATCGATATCATATCAAAAAGACTAAAAATGCCAGAGAAAAAGATACTACGTTTAATAGATGATATTTCTTTATGGAGCATTTTTGTAAGAGATTTAAAAATTACTGTAATGGCTATTCTTATTGTCTATGCAATTTTATGCACTTTTATTTTGCATCATTATTATTTCACTTTAAATGAGAAAATTAAAAATTTGGAAAGCCAGAATACTGCTCTTAGCCAAGGGTACACAAGACAATTTTCAAAACCTTTTTTGATGAAAGGAAAGAAAAAATGAGTGGCTATATAATAATGAAAACTATTTTTGGTTCACATCTTTATGGTACTGTTACATCAGAGTCAGACACAGACTACAAAGGTGTGTTTATGCCTTCATCTAGAGATATTTATCTAGGAAGATTTCCTAAAAGTTACAAGACTAATACCAAGATTAAAAAAGGCGATGGGATTAAAAATACAAAAGATGATATAGATACAGAAATTTATTCTCTTCATGAATTTATTAAACTTGCTTGTGAAGGCCAAACTGTAGCTCTTGATATGTTGCATGCTCCAGAAAGTGGATTGATCATAGATTCACTTTTATGGCATTCTCTTTTATCTTTTAAACATCTATTTTACACAAAAAACACAAAAGCTTTTGTTGGATATGCTCGTAGGCAAGCTGCTAAACACGGTGTAAAAGGTAGTCGATTAAATGCTGCACAAAATGTTATTAATTTTTTATACGATCTTATAAAAATTGCTAATCCATACGATAGCCTTGCTAACTTTTGGCATCTCTTACCTAAAGGAGAACATATCCATTTTTTAGACAAGCCATCTGATAAAAACAATCTCAGAGTCTATCAAGTTTGTGGAAAAAATTTTCAAGAGACTGCAAAATTGGACTATGTATTTAATATCTTGTCAGACTTCCATGCTAAATATGGTGAACGAGCTAGAAAAGCTGCAAGAAATGAAGGCATTGACTGGAAAGCAATTTCTCATGCTTTACGAGCAAGCTATGAAATACAAGAACTTTTTCAAATGAAAACTATAACTTTCCCTCTAAAAGAAGCCAAATTTCTTACAGAAGTTAAAAAAGGAAAGCATCATTATAAATCAGTATCTGATACTCTTGAGGAATTAATGGAAAATATTGAATACTTATCAACTATAAGTGATTTACCTGAAAAAGTCGACAGACAATTTTGGGATGACTGGTTGGAAATCCGAGTAAGGGAGTATCTACTATGAAAATATTTACACAAGAAATGATGCATCCATATTTTATGGCATTGGATAGATGTCGAGGTATACATCAAGCTGTAAAGCACCATCCAGAAGGTGATGTATTTAACCACTCTATACAAACATTATATTGGGCATTTAGAGAAAGCATTGACACAGATTTAATTCTAGCAGCTATGCTTCATGACGTTGGGAAAGCTGTAAATAGCTTAGGTCATGAAAAAATAGCTGTCGGCATGTTAAATGATTTTCTTAGCGAAAAATCCTTGTGGCTTATAGAGCATCATATGCGTATCTGGTATTTAATTAAAGGTGAAATGAAAAAGCTATCAAAAATACAAAAGCTTATTGAACATCCATTTATACCTGATCTCCTTCTGCTTGCACGATGGGACAAATTAGCACGTAATCCGAATAAAATGATAAAATTTGATAAAGATCAAATTATCAGAAAATTGAATTGGTGTGCAGAGCAGCATTTTAAGCCATTGAAGGGGGCTTTAGATGGAAATTGAAATATGCACTACAAAGAAAAAACTTACAAAGTCTATTATAAGTCAAATGAGGTACGCAGATTTCAGAGTTTTAAAATTTGGTATCTCATTAGGGTACATCATTAAATATCAAAAAGACAGTTACAAAATACTATTGATTAAATTTAATGATGAATATTATATTGTACATGCGACTTGGATAAAAGAAACGCCACCATCTACTTCTATTTTTAGAAAAATAGGTAGATTCTCATCTGTTAAAAAATTTGAAACTATCAAAGATCTTGATAAATGGTGGCATTGCTATTCTCTTATGGTAGAAAATACTAACAATCAAATTTACATTTAACTGAAAGGATGAGCTATGGAACGGAAATTTTCTTTTTCAAAGATCCTGAATTATGCAACATGTCCTATGTTGCACTATTACAGGGATGTAGTACATGTTTTTCCTGGAAGAAAAGCTAAGGCTCTTTCACTTGGTAATTGCATGTCGGAAGCATTAAGAAAATACCGAAGTACTGGCAGCTTAGAAGAAGCATCGGACGGTTTCAAAGCAGCTTGGATATCAGATGGTAAAATTTTAAGGGTTGAATCAGATCCAGAAGATCCTAAAGACTTTCGTACAGTCAGAAGAGCATTGGAAATTCTTGAAGAGTACGTTATAGAATATCCTGATGATCCTGACAATGTGGTTAGACCGGAAGTAAGTTTTGAAATAAAAGCTGGCACAGTTCGTGGGTATGATATAATTCTTAATGGGCGTATTGATGGGGTGATGTTAAGTACTCAGAAGCGACCTCAGATCATTGAAGATAAAACAACCACACGTCTTGGCCCATCCTTTTTTGTACAGCTTGGTGGGTCTTTACAAATTGGTCTTTACTTGTGGGCTGCTAATGAGTATGGTCTTTTTGAAATTGGCGGTAAAAGGACTACACCAACTTGCTTGATGAGTGCTGTTAGAATTCATCCAAAAGAATCTAAATTTATGCGAGATGTAGCTATCAAATCAAGAGACACGCTTAATGGTTTTAAAGATAACGCTCTCAAATGGATAGATAGAATGATAGCATCAGAAGAAGAAAGTATATACCCTTTGAATGATATTGATAATTCTATATGTATAAAATATGGTGGATGTGATTATGCTTTGCTTAAGTATGTGTCATCTAAAGTAAAAAAGACTCTTCTGAAAAATGAGTTTATTATTAA
>JAFCCM010000032.1 GCA_017610225.1 Candidatus Aenigmatarchaeota archaeon
CCCGCTTGTTATATCTTTAGCACTTACAGATTCTTTCAAACTATAAAACTTAGTAGTCCCAAGTGTATCATTTATGTCTTCTGAATCTGTTGTTCCGCTTCTAACTAATCCTATATTTATCTCATGCATTAACCCATTAACATCTGCAATTCCACAATTTTGGCCATTGTGAGTAGTTTTACCAAATGGAGTTCCTGAACCAGTTTTACCACAATTTAAATATCCATCACTAATATAAGATATTGTGGCATCATTGGCATCTCCTAAAGCGTCATCATTACAACCTTTTGGAAAATTATAAGTCGCATCATACCATGCACAGTTTGTTGTATTTGAAGCCGCTTGACCGTGAGCCATTGATAATATTGCTATTGCGCTATGTTGAAAGATAGTTGTTACATGGAATACGCTTGAAGAATTTACTGCACCATTAACTCCATCACGAGCACGTGCAGCATTAATAGCTTCATAATAAAAATTTCCCGAGCAAGCAGTTAAATCAGCAATAGGATTGTGGACTGCATCAGTTGAAATTGGTAACCCATTTTTAATACTTGAAGCAATATATCCAGTTCCTAATGCATTTTTACTACATTTATATTTATCATAGAAAAATCCTTGCTGATCTATTCCCCCATCTTTAAAAGCTCTATGCATTGCATATCCATCAACATTAGCTTCTGATTCAGTTTCATATGTATCAATCCCTTTAATAGTTATTTCTAATGTTGAAATTTTATAATAAAATCTAGGAATCCAACACATTATTGAACCATCTACATATTGATAATTTCCGTAATTAGCAGATAAAGGATTTTTATAATCAGACATAGGTATCATATTATTTGGTAAAATATCTGTGGGACATATACCCACACCAAAGCCAGCTGTGCCAGCTATTCCAATTATATTATCTTGAGGATGTTGTTCATATTCTACCCATCTTGCATCACTACCAATATATTTTTTTTTTGTTGTTGGTATATATATTTCTCTTCCTTCATCAGAAGCACTCCAATCAGGAAGATTTGAAAGTTTTTCACCAATAAATTTACCTTCCATTTCAATTCCGTAATTTTTCATATTTTAATCTCCTATTTTATAAAAAATTATTAACTATTTAGATTCGAATAATTATACATTTTCCTTGGACAACCGTTCCCCAATCTATAGTGACTGTATTTAAATCTGTCAATGTTATAGAATTAGGAATTATTTGCTGAGCCCCGGCTCCGTCATCATCAAAACATTGAATATTTATATCAAAAGAATTTAGATTATGTAAAACAGTCCAAGTAGTTTCTGACGTACTATCAAAGGACTCAGAATATCCACCAACTGATAAATTAATTGTTTCATCAGAATCATTTACAAAATATAAATTTCCATCTTCTTTAAGATAAAGATATCCAAAACCAGTTTCAACTGATCCAGGTCCACTTGGTAGTTCTTTTAAAATAGTCATTCCCTGAATTAAAACTCTTGGTAAAACATAAGCTCTGTTATTTTCCATTATATAAATCTCCCTAAAAATTATTTTTTAACTATTTAAACTTCGAGTCAATTCATACCAAATAGAACCGTCATATATTAATTGAATAGAATCATATTGGTTTCCGTTAAAATCTAATCCACCTTGTAATTTAATATTTCCATTACTCTGAATAGTAGTTAGATCATTTGAAAAGATTATATATCTTATATCATCTTCTTTGCAATTAATAAAATCTGTTATTGAAACTGAAATACTATCTGTTGCAGTTTTCCAAGTTCTATAAGCAGATAAATCTGGAGTTGTATCATTATCTCCCATAATTCCAATGACTCTTGGATGTGATTCTCCATCTCCATATAATGAAATATTCTCACCAAAAACTTCTTTTCCAAGTTCTATAATATTATTTGTATTACCATTCACATCTGTTTGTAAAGTTTCAATTGAACCAATTTGTGGACGTTGAGCTGAATAATTTGCCGAAGTGACACGAAATCTAACTTGGCTTGTTGCGTCAATAATGCCAGGTTCAAACTGTACAGCAAAATTTGAATATTCTGCATAATCACCATAATTTGTTCCATTGATAGTTTCAATACATCTTTTATAATTTCCATTTACAAAAACTTCTAATTCATTAGTTCCTATGTTATACCAAAAACTTGTGGGAACAATTCTACTAGAAGCTTGTGACTCGTTAACAATTACAAGTACGTCACGTAAAACATTTAAACTTACATTGTAATCAGCTCCAGTTTGAATTTTCCTATAAATATTATTTGAAACTTCTTGAAGTTTAGACATAAAATCAATCCTCTATTTATTTTTTTTAGCTATTTAAGCTTCTTGACAGTTCTACCCATTTATCATTTAAAAATTGAAGAGTTAACGTATCATCCACATTGCCAGTGAAATCTATGCCTCCACTTAATTTAATATTATTATTATGTTGGATTGTTGTATAATCATCATTAAAAAGAATTGTTATTTCATTTCCAGGGGTTGCATCAATTATCTCTGAAATAGTTGTATCTATTGAATTATTTGTAACCAAGGTCCCACATCTTGAAAATTCATATATTATACTTGCAGTTGTATCTCCATCATCTAATGTTTTGATATAAGAAGTTTTTGCAATTACAGAAATTGCGTCATCCAGATCTGGTTGATTAAATACATAATTTGCAAGATCTGAAATTGCTGTCGTAAGAGAAGATCCTTGATCAATTATTTCATGTGTATAAGTATAATATGGATCTATATCTTCATCTCCTTCACTTCCAGTAAATGTTTGAAGATTATTTTTACATGTTTCAATAGGAATTGTTAAATTAGTAACTCCATTATTGTTTATTGACGGAGTTGTATATAAATCTCCAAATAATGTTTTGATATTATTCTCATTAATAAATAAAGCAAAAGAAGCAATGACATCTTGATCATACAAAATACCATAATCTTCAATATTTCCATTAGAAGAAAAATCTGCTCTAACTCGTAAATCCATATTATTTTTTCGTAAAGTTGATGAAGCGAGAATCGCCGTTGTTCCGCTTACTTGGCCTACAATTGTTTCTCCAATGCTAAATGGATTTACTCCGATAACATTGCGAATTAAAAGAGTATCTATTCCATCATCTGCAGATAATATTGCAGTTTTTCCAGATGATTGATAAACTAATCCTTCTCCAGTTATGAATACTCCAGAAGCTCCTGAATAAGTTTGTACATATTCAGAAAATATATGTAATGTATCTAAAGTAGTCGGTTCCCAATATATTCCGCCATCATTTGAAAGATACCAATCAATATCTTCAGTACATTCTGCAGAAATCTGACATTGCACAATATTTGTACCATCATATCCTGCTTCAACAAGATTTATACTTCGAAATGTTTTTCCAGGATCCCCATCCATTCTATATTCAGAAGTATTTAAAGAAGATGTAGTATTAATTTGATCTGTATAATCTAAATTTGTAAAACCATCTATAGTTAAACGTTTGAAAATAGAATTAAGTAATAAATCTTGATAAATATCTTTCCACCCATCAGCAGCCCCTTCAGTTATTCCGCCTACATTTCTACCAGGCATAAACCAAATAGAACATGTTGAATAACTAGTTCCTGATGTAACACAAGTTCCAACATATTGAGAATATTCTGCTGGTATAAGATCTGTTATACATCCTTCAGAAATAGCAGATAAATAAACATTTTCTCCGTATTGAATAGTTCGACCAGATTCTATAGGAACATTATTTGCTAATCCGTATAATCTAACTTGACTTACTGGCGCTGTTATTGGATCAACTGATAATACAACTGCGTCAACTAAAGTTTCAGCACTTGTGGCAATAGCCGGATGCATTTTTTCATCAGTTCCAATATAAACTAATTGTCCTTCTGAACATAATGTTGTGTCTGCAGCTGATCGAATTCCATTAAAAGTATGCCATGCGCTAGATCCACCAAAATATAATTCATCTTTATCTCTTACGTAAATTATTTTTCCTTCATGATCTGTCTGTACAAATATTGGTAAAGTATTTTCTACTTCTGCAAAAAGAGGGCTGTACATTCTTTTATTAGTAGGATTTGAAGGATCATAATCATAAAGAGATTCTATAACAAAATTAATTCCATTGAATATTACTTTAACACATTTAAGAAATAAATACTCAGAATCTTGAGAATATAAAATTGTTTCATTGGAAGACCCATCACCTTTTGCTGGTCTTAGAATTCTGATTTTTGCTGTTGGTGCAGGTTTTGATTTTTCGTAAGTATATTTAAGACAAATATAATAATATCCAGTTCTATCCGCAGCAGTACTTGTTAAATAAAAATCAGGATCTGTCATATCAACACGAAAATTTTCAGAGATTTCAATAAGAACATCATCTTTAAAACATTGTCCTGTTCTAACCTCAGTAAATTCAAGAGGACTTGTACTATCTGAATATACATCTATTGCATGAGTAGAAAATAAACAATTTGTATGGTTAGAAATCATTCTGCTTAATTTGTTCACAATATTACTATTATAACTCGAATACGGATCTATATTGCGATTTTGAAATGGAATTGTTGTTATCGCCATTTAATTAATCTCCTTACTTTTTGATGAAGGAATATAAATATCATCATTCTTTATAACATTTTTTAATTTTAGTTTTTGTTCTAAATTTTTTTCCTTATTAGAATAGAAAATTTTTAAATTTTAGAACTTAATTTTCTATATATATTATTAATTGAGAAATAAAATTTGTTCTATTTTTATTTTTTTTATAATAAAAAGGAGATAATAACATAATGATTTCAAAAAAAAATATTTTTGATAATATGATAGGATTTCATATTTTTAGTATATATGGTCTTTTTCTCATTTTTTTAATTTCAGGTATTTTTGTTTTCCATATTGTATTAATTATTATGGAGATATAAGCATAAATTGGTGGTAAGGATTTTTGATAGGATTGATACTTTATATTGGACAAGGTATAATTTTTCTTGTATTATTAACTTAGTTGATAATATTATTTTTTTAAATGAAAAGGAGAGAAAAAATATTTTTTAAGCTTAACATAAACTTGTATAGATTTTTTATTTTGACAGGAATTATATAATTTATGGATTTTGGATATGGGTATTTTCTTTTAAAAATCAAACTGTTCATATTAATTTAGAAAAAGAAATAATTGAGAAATGTGTCAAAGATGATCAAATTTTTTGGAAGAATATTGAAAGTCAAATAATTAAACATATGAAAAAACGAGAGGAAATAAGAGGGCATTCTTAAATTAGAATACCCTCTGTAACTAAATCAATAACATAAAAGAACTATATAACTTTTTTTATAATTAAATATTTGTTCTAAAAAAATTAAAAGTTAGATATTAAAAAAGAAGAATTTGTGAATTATAAAAATTTTGATAAAACTTTAATATATGAATTTTAATTCATTTAATTAAATATAGCTTTTTCAATTTCAGAATTAGATGGGTTTTGAGAATGAATCTCAATTACTTTCCATCCTTCAATTTTTAATTTATTATTTCTTTGTGGATCATTAAATTGATTTTGATTATGCCAGAAAGTTTTTGGAAATTCTATATTTACTTTCAAAATAGGATCTGCGAAATCAGTTATGAATTCATATTCTAAATGATTAGATATAGATAATTTTTGTATCATATAATCCATTTGAATATTTGAATAAAATTGTTTTAAACAATTTAGAATTTGATTTTTCTTATATTGAATTGGATCTTTAATTTCTGTCTTATAATCAATTTCTAATTCTTCTATTTCTGGTTCTTCATTAACAATAATTTCTTCAGGAAATTTATAATCACTAATTTTATCTTCAATAATATTTTCTTTTTGTATTGGAGGTTTTAAAGATTTATTCGTTTCTTCTGAATCTTTTTTAAATAAAGATGATTTTGCATATTTCTGTCGAGATTTAAAATCTGAACTTGTTAAAGGACTATCCGGAAATCTTAATTTATATTGCTTCATTGTAACTTGATGTTTTAAAAGATGACCTGGTGTAATTATTGAAAATGGTTTTCCGCAAATTTGACATAAAACTTTACCTTCATTATTTGTATTAGGATATGATTTTTCATTCATTTTAGATTTTCCTTTCATTTTGATTATTTATTTCAAATTTATATTTTGTTCTATAAAAGGAGGAAACATGATAAAAGAACAAAACATTATACATCATTATATTATAACTATTAAATGTCATAGTATTTTTAGTCAACAAGCTGGACAATTCTTTATGAAATATAAACCTATTCATTGGACAACGAAAGATCGAGATAACCTTTTTGATGCAATTCAATTAAGTAAAGATAAATTATTTCCCTCTGGAGTTGAAATAAATGAATCTTTAGAAATATATAATTGTCAAGAATTAGTTCATAATTTAAATGGACTTCGATTAGCTGCTTGCGCAAATGAATGCTCAATACATCATTTTAATTCAGAATATGAAATTGAAGAAGAATGGTTTGATATGATAGTTAAAAATTATAAATATAATAAAAAATTATTGAAAAATTCAAGAATAAATCTTTAAAAAGGAGAATTATTAATAATGAATTCTATTTTAAATTATATTGATGAATCTTGTTTAGAAATAGCTTTTGAACTATATGATGAATTTAAAGAATATGGAGATACCTATGATGAGAAGGCTGTAAAATTTTTTAAAAATGCTAAAAAGAATGGAGTTCGAGATATCGCAAATTCTTATGCAGATCATTTATATAACGATCCTGATAATTTAGAATGTTTATTAGGAGATAAATTATATGATATGTTTAAAGGAAATAAAAATCAAATAAGAGAATTTTGTCAAAAGAATATAAAAACAACAAATGTCTCATCTTTAAAAATGGCACTTAAAAAAATTGGAGAAAGATATGGAACGGTATTATAAATTAGTTATTGAAGAAACAACTCAAAATACTTTAAAAGATAAACCAATTAAATTTAATAAGCTTTTTTTATATTTTGATGAAATAAAAGAAGTAGAAGAATATTTAATTAAAAGATATAGGAAACTTCCCAAAATAACAAATAATAATAAAATTTATACAGAAGATAAAAATAATAAATCTGTAGAAATTGGTTTTACTTATTCATATTGGAATAATGATATATCTCACAATACTAAAAAATGGTTTCAAACTGATTGGATTTGTATATTTTATTTAACTTGTGAATCATATTTATTAAGGAGGAAATAAATGAGGAGCGAAGTTTATTTATATTCAGAAAAAGAAACAATGACAGAACTGGGAAAAAATATAGGTCTTGTAGGTAAAGCTCTTCAAAATTTTAAAAAATATGCTTTACATGAAGTTAAATTTGAATTAGAAGTTAATAAAGATTCTGGAGAATATAATATAATTTCTGTTAATAACTTAAAACTTGAAAAACTAAAAAAAAGAAATTATATAGCTTATTTTGATGGAGCATGCAAACCAAATCCGGGAGAAAGAAAAACTGGTTGTTTAATAAAAGATTCTAAAGGAAACATTATTTTTAAAAATTCAAAAAATATGGGATTTGGAACAAATAATGAATCTGAATATTTAGGTTTACTTGAAGTTATTAAAAAAATAGTAAATTTAAATATTCAAAATGTTAAGATAATGGGAGATAGTCAACTTGTTGTAAATCAAATTTTAGGAGTATGGAAATGTGACTCTCCCACATTACGTGCTTTAAATCAGCAAGTTCATATATATTTAAGTAAAATTCCAAATTGGACTTTAAAATGGGTTAGAAGAGAAGAAAACCAAGAAGCAGATTTGTTATCAAATTGAAAAGGAAAAATTATATTATGATAAAAATATTTGAAGAACACCAAAATGTATCTATTTATTCATGGACAGAATCTATAGAAGAAATGGCATTAAAGCAAGCTATAGATTTAACAAAACTTCCTTTTATTTTTCATCATGTTGCTTTAATGCCAGATGTTCATCCAGGATACGGTATGCCAATTGGAGGAGTTATTGCTTGTGATAATGTTGTGATTCCTAACGCAGTCGGTGTAGATATTGGATGTGGAATGATTGCTGTTCAAACAGATCGTCATTCAGATATTTTAAATATACAAGAAATTAGAAAGTTATTTGATAATCTCGCAAAACTTATTCCTGTTGGAAAAGGATGTTTTAAAGAATTTCAAGATTGGAAAGGTTTTGAAAAATATGAATCTTGTTTTATGAAAGATTTAAAATTACTTGGTTGGTATACAGATCATATTTGGAATTTAGCAAAAAAGAGCATTGGTAGTTTAGGTTCAGGAAATCATTTTTTAGAATTACAAAAAGGGGATGATGGTTTTTTATGGCTTATGATTCATTCTGGTTCAAGAAATTTGGGATATAAAATAGCAGAATATTATAATAAGATTGCTCTTGATTTAAATCATAAATTTTATTCTTCATTACCAAATAAAGATTTAGCTTTTCTTCCTGTTGATTCTCAATGGGGTCAAGATTATATAAGAGATATGAATTTTGCTTTAAGTTTTGCTTTTGAAAACCGTCAAATAATGATGAATAGATTTAAAGAATGTTTAAATGATATTTTTCCATATATTCAATTTTCTCAAGAAATTAATATTCATCATAATTATGCTAATCTTGAAAATCATTATGGAAAAAATGTTTGGGTTCATAGAAAAGGTTCAACAAGTGCTAAAAATGGAGAACTTGGGATAATTCCAGGAAGTATGGGAACTCCTTCATATATTGTCAAAGGTTTAGGAAATAGAGATTCTTTTATGTCTTGTTCTCATGGGGCTGGAAGACCTATGAGTAGAACTGATGCAAGTAAAAAATTAACAAAAGAAGAATGTGATAAATCCATGAAAGGAATTATATGTGGAAGATGGAATAAAATTAAAAGAGGAAAATTAAAAGGAGAATATGATTTAAGTGAAGCACCTGGGGCTTATAAAAATATTAACGTTGTTATTTCTGAACAAAAAGATTTAGTTACACCTATTGTTAAATTAGAACCTATTGGAAGTTTAAAAGGATAAAGGAGGTTATTGAAATGAGAGGTTATGGTCTTCCAAGAAATGATGATGTTGGCAATCCAGATATTGCCGATATTGTTTTATATGGATTAAAAGCAGGAAGACTTTGTCCAAAATGGACTGCTAATGGTGATAACAAAAAAAGATGTCGAAGAATCTGGAAAAAGAAAGAAAGACAAAAATATAAGAAATTTATAAAAAATGAAATATTAAATTTAATTAAAAAGGAGAAATTTTAAAATGGAAGAAAAATTTCATGAAAATTTAATGGATGAAGCTTATAATTTATGGAATAAAAACTTATCAATATCATATGAAAATTTCTTAGAATTAATAGAAAATCAATTATCCCCACTACATACAATAGGTGTCATTTTTGGAAATTTGAATTATCAAGTTGACAATGGAGGATTTATTCAATGGTATGATAATAATTATTCTTGTTCTATTGAAAAGATAATTAATTTTCTTGAAGATAATAAAACATTTGATGTAGTATTTGAAGATGTTTTACATATAGTATATGGAGTAAATGAACATATAGAACATATAGAGGATGGTAAAAAAGAAATAAATAAAGTTTCTTATGATTATCAAGATTTCTTTAAAGAAAGTTTAGGACATTTTTTACAAAAAAATCTTAATAGATATGATACAAAATATTATAAAATTAATAATGAATTTATGAAAAAATTTAATGAATGTCTTCAATCAAATCCAAAATTATAAACCGTTTATTTAATTAAATTTAAAAAGGAGAATTGCTATGAAATTAGAATTTTTGATTATTGATCCTCAGAATGATTTTTGTGATCCAAAAGGAAGTTTATTTGTTCCAGGTGCTGATAAAGACTCTGAAAGATTATCTTCTTTAATTACAAGATTGACTTCAAAAATTGACGATATTCATGTAACATTAGATACTCATCATTTTGTTGATATTGCTCATCCTATCTTTTGGGTAAACTCAGAAGGTAAACATCCAGATCCTTTTACAATTATTTCACAAGATGATATTTCTAATAGTTCATGGAGAACAACAAATCCTCAATTTCAAAAAAGAGCAAAAGAATATATAAATCAACTTGCTAATAATGGAAGATATCCTCTTTGTATTTGGCCGCCTCATTGTTTAATTGGTTCATGGGGTCATAATATCCATCCTTCATTATATAAAACTTTTTTAGAATGGGAAAAAAGTTTTGCTATGGTTGACTATGTGACAAAAGGATCTAATTTTTGGACAGAACATTATTCAGCTGTTCAAGCAGATGTCCCTGATCCTCAAGATCCAGATACAATGTTAAATACAAGATTAATTGAAACTTTAGAAAAATCAGATATTATCTTATTAGCTGGACAAGCAAGAAGTCATTGTCTTGCTAACACAGTTAGAGATATTGCAAATAACTTTGGAGAAGATAATATTCAAAAAATGGTTCTTCTAAATGATGCTACTTCTGATGTTTCAGGTTTTGAAAATTTTGGAGAAGATTTTGTAAAAGATATGGTTAAGAGAGGAATGCAAATTTCAAATACTATTGATTTTTTAAAATAAATAAAAATTATTAAAAATATGAATAAGAGGAAATTATATTTAAAATAAAGGAGAAATTTAAAAATGCCAAAATTAATGCCTACAAATGATACAGAAATTATTAATATTCCAGGTCCAGGAAATTTTCAGTTTTCAGCAATTCGACCTGAGAAACTTGAGTCAACAGAATATACTTTAGTTACAATAGTAGTTGATGTAACCGGAAGTGTATCAAATTTTGCTGATGATCTTTTAAAATGTGTTAAATCTATTATAGAAGCTTGCACGAAAAGTCCAAGATCTGAAAATCTTATGTTGAGATTTATTACATTTAATGAAAATGTTGAGGAGATTCATGGATTTAAACCTCTTATAGATATTAAACCTAATGATTATAATCCTTTAAATCCGTTTGGAATGACTGCTTTATATGATGCATCTTTTTCAGGTATTACTGCAACTTTAATGTATGCTAAAAATTTAATTGATCAAGATTTTGATGTTAATGGTTGTGTTTATATTATTACAGATGGAATAGATAATAAATCTAAAATAACCCCAAAACATATTCTTGAAAAAATTAACGATGCAGAAAGAAATGAAGAAATTGAGTCTTTAACAACTATTCTCATAGGATTAAATGATCCAAATTCTAGATGGTCGGGAGTCGTTACTAGTTCATTAGAATATTTTAAAAATGAAGCAGGATTATCTCAATTTGTTGATATTGGAGATGCTACTTCTGAAAAATTAGCGAAACTTGCAAATTTTGTTTCTCAAAGTATAAGTAGCCAAAGTCAATCATTAGGAACTGGTTCAGCAAGTCAATCATTAACATTTTAAACTTTAAAAAGGAGAAATTTAATATGAGGATCTTATTATTTTAAAATGACAAGATCCTCATATTAAATGACAAGAGGGAATATATGATTCGAGAATTAGCAAAAACAATTTTATTAACTCAACAAATTCGAGAAGATAGTTATGATCATGAAATAGAAAAACATAACAAAGGGAATGTATATTTTAATTTTGAAAAATGTTATAAAATTAATATATATTCTGCGGCTAAAAAAGCTTTACATGAATTAAATATGAATAGTGAATTAATTGATATTATTTATCTATTATGTAAAAATAATTGGAATGATTCTAATGAATGGGCTGATAGAATTTTAAAACAAAAGGAGAAATAATTAAAAATGACTGAAAAAAAACATGTAGCAAAAACGATTAGAGATTTAAAAATTCATCCATTAAATTTTTTAATCATGGATAAATCAGAAAATATTAATTCTACTATTGAAACTGTTAAAAGTTTTTGGAATTATGATTTAATGTCAAGAAAGCCAGGACCGGCATATACAGAAGATGGTATATTTATAGGAACAAATTTAGATTTAGCTTGTTTCTTATATTCACTTCTTGGAAGAAATGCTGTTATTAATATTCCAGAATATAAAACATTTAGACAAACAAAATTTAAAGAAGGTCAAATGTTAACCTCAAAAGATAACCGACATGGGGTTTTACTTGGAGTTACATCAAATAAAAATAATTTTACTTTTTCTGTAAAAATTAAAGATATGAATATTATGGCATCTGAAGATGTTGGGGATTATCGAAATTTTGCTCTTACTGATTTTAGTGGAAAATGGTATGATGGATGGAAAACAATTCAATTTCTTCCTTCTTCCAAAGAAAATAAATTTATAACTGAAAATAAATTATGGTCAGGTTCATCAATTATATTTAAAAATTTTGTTCATCCTAATCGGTGGACTTCTTTCTTTGGTCAATATTATTTTATTACTAAACTCTTAATACAAAGATTAGTTGATGAAAGAAAACATCTTAATTCAATTAAGAAAAAGATGATTGAAAAAGGAATTGAATATCCCAAAAAATCTGGAATTAAATTTACACCAAAATCTTATATTAAAGAATCAGTCGATAAAGGAAAACAAATCAAAGTAGATTCTTTTCATGTTGAAATTGATTTTCCAGAAAAAGAAAATTCTAAATTTATTGAATATACTTTTGATTCTAAAAATCTTCTCAAAGTAACTAAACTTTGGAGAAAATATGGAAAGGATATATCTCAACTTCAATTTATGACTCGTGCAACTGAATTGGCTCATTATAATACTCCTAATAGATTTCCTCATTGGTTAAAAAATGTAAAATGGGAAAATGATTATAAACTTAAAGGAAAAAGAATTAAATGGGAACGTCTTGTTCTTTTTCAACCTGAAGTTGGAAAACAGGCAATAGCAATTCGTAAAAGATCATTTGAAAAAGCTGAAAGAGTTTCAGAGAATTTTCAAGAATAATTTTTTTAATTAATAGAGATAGAAAGAAAATATCTCTTTTCTATCTCTATTTAAAAAGGAAAAAAATAATGAATAAAATTATATCAGTTGATCATTTTTCAAAAATGGGATCTTCTCATAAAATTTGTGAAGACTATATCATATCAGAAAATAATTATATTCCAGTTCCATATGTTATTCTTTCTGATGGTTGTTCTTCATCTCAAAATACAGATATTGGTGCAAGGATATTAACTCACTTGACAAAACAATATCTATTATCACAATCTTCTTTTTTTAATTTAAATTCTCAAGATATGAGTAATTGGATAATATATAATGCTGAAAATATTGTAAAAACAATGGGGTTAAATAAATCTTGTTTAGATGCTACTCTTATTATTTCTTATATTGTTAATGATGACGTTTATGTATATATGTATGGTGATGGTTTTTTAATAACAATTGATTTGAATAATGAAATTCGTTTTTCTAAAATTTCATATAAAAATAGTGCTCCTTATTATCTGAGTTATCAAATTAATTCCTATCGAAATGAATTATATAAAAAAAGTAATCCTAAAAAAAGATTAACAAATAAATATACATGTTATACTTGGTTGCCATATGAAAATCCATTTTTAAAAAAATTAAAATGTGAAGATTTTAAAGGAATATTTATAGCTTCTGATGGGCTTGATTCTTTTATTAATAAAGATGGAGAAAAACAAAATATTGAAAAAATAATGAAAGAAATAACTTCATTTAAAAATACTAATGGTGAATTTATTAAAAGAAGAATGGGAAGTAAAAAGGGTGTTATAAATAATCTTAAAGAAAAAGAATTTACTCATTATGATGATATTTCAATTGGAGGATTCTTTTTCAGGGAGTATTAAAGAATGAAATATTTTATACGAGGAAAAGGTGAAGTCAATTTATCTCAAAATGATTTTGTTGCGAAAGGTGGGGAAGGAAGTATTTTTAAAAAAGGAAATATTTCATATAAAATTTATGAAGATTCTAAAAAAATGATTCCTGAAGCAAAAATAAAAGAACTACAAACTATTAAAAATCAAAATGTCATAAAACCAAAAGATATCATATTAAATAATAAAAATACAATTATAGGTTTTACAATGAAATGGATTGATGGTATTCCTCTTTGCAAATTATTTACAAATGATTTTCGAAAAAGAAATGGTGTATTAGAAGATACTATTATAGAATTAGTTGAAAATATGAAATTGACTATTAATTCAATTCATAAATCAAAATGTATTATTGTAGATGGAAATGAATTCAATTATTTATTTGATCAAAAGAAATTTAATCTTCCTTATTTTATTGATGTAAATAGTTATCAGACTCCATCATTTCCAGCTACAGCAATTATGCCATCTATTAAAGATTGGCATTCAAAAACTTTTTCTGAATTATCTGATTGGTTTTCTTTTGCTATTATAGCCTGTCAACTTTTTATTGGTTTACATCCTTTTAAAGGAAGACATCCTAATTATAAAAAAAATGATTTTGAATCAAGAATGAAAGATAATGTTTCAATTTTTAATTCAAAAGTTCGAATGCCTCCACCTACACGAAATTTTAATCTTATTCCATCTAAATATAAAGAATGGTTTATTAATTTATTTGAAAAAGGAATAAGACTTGAACCACCTGATCTTCCAGGATCAATTATTGTATCTCAAGTTCAAATAACATTAATCCAAAGTACAAACAATTTTAAAATATCTTTTTTAAAAGAATTTAAAAGCGAGATATTTCATCATATGATTATTTATGGAAATCGAGTAACAAAAATTAAAAATAAAATTTTTATTGGAAATAGAGATTTTAAAATTTCGCATGAAACAGAAGTTCTTTTTACTCCAAAATATATAACTCCAATTTTAGTAAAAAAAGATCAAAATAAAATAAAATTTAAATGTTTGGATAATAATAAAACTTTAATATCTCTTAATTTAAATTGTCAAGAAATATTAATTACTAATAATATTCTATATATTAGAAATGAAGGAGATCTTATAGAAACATCTTTTATTGAATCTTCTAATAAAATAAATCTTATAGTTAAAAATATTTGGAAAATAATGCCTTACTCAAGCATTGTTTTTAGTAATGTTATTTATCAAAATGTTCTTGGAAAATCTTATTTAGTAATTCCTATTCCAAAAATTGATGGATTAAGTTCATGTATTATTAAAGAAATTCCTGAAATTGAAAAATTTAAAATCATCGAAGCAAAACATGATTCAAACGTTTGTATACTTATTGGTTTTAAAAGTGGGATTTATTATAGAATAATTTTAAAATTTGATGAGAAATATGAAAAATATTCTTATAGAATTATTGAAGATATCACAACACCTGTAATTAATTTTATAACTTTAACAAATGGAATAGTTCTTTTAATGAATAATGATAAACTTGAAGTTTTTTCAAAAGATATTTCAAAACCTACTATTAAAGTTTTTGATGATCCTAATATAAATTCAACAATGAAACTTTGTAAAGATGGAACTAAAGTTATGTTTTTTAAAGAAAATAAATTATATGAGATTAAAATGAGGTGAAAATTATATGAATATTGAAATTAAAAAGATTATTTTGAAAAATAATATTTCAGTGTATATAAAGGATTCTATATTTCCAGTTGGTTGTGCAGAATTATCGAGTTTTATTAAAGAAGGTGAATTTTATTTTAATCGATTATTTGTACAACCTAAATTTCGGAGAATGGGTTTTGGTCATATTTTAATGCAACAGATTATAAGAATAGTTGATAAAAAGAAAATAAATATTGTTCTTGATATTAATCCTTATGGGGATCTCAATTATGATCAATTATTTAAATTTTATCAAAAATATAATTTTGAAGAAGTGGATGATTATCTTATTAGAAAATATCAATAAAAAAGGAATAAAAAATTATGAGTGAATTAATTGTAGAAGTTGTTAAAATTAAAAATGTTGAAAAACACCCAAATGCAGATAGATTGGATTTGGTGACAGTGAAAGGTTGGCAATGTGTTGCTACTAAAGATTCTTTTAAAATTGGTGATAAAGCTATATATTTACCAATTGATTCAGTATTATCTGGAGAAATTGAATCAAAATTATTTCCTCCTGAATCAAAAGTAAAATTATCTAAAAGTCGTATTAAAACTATTAAATTAAGAGGAGCTATTTCACAAGGAATGGTTGTATCTTTAAATACTCTTAATCTTTCAGAAAATATTAAAATTGGAACAAATGTTAAAGATAAATTAGGAATAACTAAATATGAACCTCCTAAAAGAGGAACTTTACATGGTGGTGGGGTTGGTCATATTTCTAAAAAACAAATAAATCCAAATTTTAGAAAATACACAAATATAAATCATGTTAAAAATTACCCAGAAATTTTTAATAATGTTGTTGTAGTTATAACTGAAAAAATTCATGGTACTAATTTTCGAGTTGGGTATGTTAAACATGGTCATTTAAATTTATGGCAAAAAATTCTTAAATTATTTGGTCGTATTTCAGATTATGAATTTGTATTTGGAAGTCATAATGTTCAATTGCAAAGTATTTTAAAAAGATTTAAAAAAACTTTTTATAAGAAAAATATATATTTAGAAACTGTTATAAAATATGATTTACAAAAAAAATTACAAAAAAACGAAGTTATTTATGCTGAAATATATGGATATGGAATTCAAAAAAATTATCATTATGGATGTAAAAAAAATGAATATAAAATGGTGATTGTTGATATAATGATTAATGGAGAATATATAGATACAGAAAAAGCTATTCAGTTTTGTGAAGAAAGAAATCTTCCTTATGTTCCAGTTTTATATAAAGGAGTTTATAATCAAGAAATTATTGATAAATATGTTAAAGGAAAATCTGTATTATCTCCAAAACATCAACCAATTAGAGAAGGAATTGTTATAACTTCAGCACAAGAGCAAATGACATATATGGGAAGAGCAATTTTAAAATATATTAATCCAAAATATTTATTAAAAGATCAATCAGAATGGCATTAAAATTAAAGGATTAAATCATGTGGATAAATCCAAAAGAAATGTCGGAGATAATGTACAACTATTGTCTTGAAGAAGATAAAGAAGAATACTGGAGTTTAATTACTTATTCTAGATGGGTTTATTGGTATTGTAAAAATATTAAAGATCGACCAGAGATGAGAAAATTTATTACTAATTCGAGATGGGCTTATTATTATTGTCTGGATATAAAAGACCGACCTGAGATAAGAAACTTTATTAATGATTCTTATGATGCTTATTATTATTGTAAAAATATTAAAGAACGACCTGAGATGAGAAAATTTATTACTAATTCTATATGGGCTTATTGGTATTGTAAAAATATTAAAGATCGACCAGAGATGAGAAAATTTATTACTGAATCAGATTATGCTTATTATTATTGTAAAAATATTAAAGATCGACCTGAGATGAGAAAATTTATTACTAATTCTATATGGGCTTATTGTTATTGTCGAGATATTAAAGATCGACCTGAGATGAGAAACTTTATTACTGAATCAGATTATGCTTATTATTATTGTCGAGATATTAAAGATCGACCAGAGATGAGAAAATTTATTAGTGATTCTTATGATGCTTATTATTATTGTAAAAATATTAAAGATCGTCCAGAAATTAGAAAATTTATAAAGGATTAAATCATGTGGATAAATCCAAAAGAAATGTCGGAGATAATGTACAACTGTTGTCTTGAAGAAGATAAAGAAGAATACTGGAGTTTAATTACTGAATCTGAATGGGCTTATTGGTATTGTAAAAATATTAAAGATCGACTAGAAATAAGAAAGAATATTACTAAATCTTATTATGCTTATTGGTATTGTAAAAATATTAAAGATCGACCTGAGATGAGAAACTTTATTACTGAATCAGATTATGCTTATTATTATTGTCGAGATATTAAAGATCGTCCAGAAATTAGAAAACATATTACTAAATCAATAAATGCTTATTATTATTGTCGAGATATTAAAGATCGTCCAGAGATGAGAAAACATATTACTGGATCAGATTATGCTTATATGTATTGTCGAGATATAAAAGACCGACCTGAGATGAGAAAATTTATTACTGAATCAGATTATGCTTATTTGTATTGTCGAGATATAAAAGACCGACCTGAGATGAGAAAATATATAAAGGAGTAATTATGGAAAAAAATTTCATTATTATAATTTTACATTTTTAGAAAATAATTGTTATAATTCAATTTATGTTGGATATGATAAAAAATATGTTTCAGTTTCTCAAATAAACGAAGCTAAAATAAAAGCTAAAACATCCTTAAAAGCAGTTCTTTTATCATGTTCATATCTTGGAAAAATGACAATAGATCAATTTAATAATTAAAACTTTAAAAAAGGATTTAAAAATGAATAGAAAAGAATTTTTAGAAAATGAAATTGAAAGACATGATACGTTATACTGGAAAAAAAATCAACCTGAAATTTCTGATATTGAATATGATAAATTAATTGAAGAATTAAAGAAATTCAATCCAAAAAATTCTCTAATTAATGAAATTCATACACCCAAAGTTTCATTTTCAAAAAGTAAAATTAAACATAAATTTGAAATGTTAAGTTTAGATAAAGTTTACTCTCCAGAAGACTTAATAAAATGGTGTGAAAAAGTTTCAAGAGATGAAAATGAAGAATTTTTAATCGAATTAAAATATGATGGTTGCTCTGCTGAATTAGATAAAGGAATTTTATCTACAAGAGGTGATGGTATTTTTGGAGAAGATATTACTAATAAATTACCTATTATTAAAATAATTTCAAAAAATAAAGATTATGTTCGAGGTGAAATATTAATTGAAAAATCTATATTTCAAAAAATAAAAAATAATAATTTTAAGGAAAAAACATACAAAACTCCAAGAAATATGTGTGCAGGTATTTTAAATAGAGATGATGTTGATTTTTCGAAAGGTCAAATATTAACTTTAATTGATTTTAATTATAATTTTATGACTTCAACATTAAAAGAAATAAAAGAAATAATTTGGGATCAATTAATAAAAACTGCTCAAAAACAAGAATATCCTGCTGATGGAATTGTATTTAAAATTAAAGATTTAAAATATGCAAAATCTTTGGGAATAACATCTCATCATTCTAAATCTGAAATAGCTTTAAAGTTTACAAATCCAACTGGAGAAACTAGATTAATTGGAATTGAATGGAGTGCAGGAAAACATAAATTAACACCAATAGGAAAAGTTATTCCAGTTGAAATTAATGGGGTAACTATTTCAAATATTAATTTACATAATTATAAATACATTTTAGATAATGAAATTCAAATTGGTGATACTATTATTGTTGAAAGAGCAGGAGATGTAATACCTGATGTGCAATCTTCTTATCCAACAGAAGGAGAACCAAGGCAATTTATTAAATTAATAAATTGCCCAATTTGTGGTTCTTTAGTTAAATATGAAGAACCTGAAATAATATGTATAAATGAAAATTGTTCTGGAAAACATTTAGCTCAATTAATGGATTCTGTAAAGAGAATTGGTATTGAAAGACTTGGAGAACCGACTTTAAAAAAAATGATAAAAACTTTAAATGTATATGATATAATTGACATATTTAATATTACTGAAAATGATTTAATGAAACTTGAAGGATTTGCAGAAACATCATCTAAAAATCTATATGGAGAAATTCAAACAATAAAAAATAATGGAGTGTTTGAATGGGAAATACTTTCTTCTTTAAATATTCAAGGTATTGGTAAAACTTTAAGTAAGGAATTATTAAAAAATAAATCTCTTGATGAATTAAGAAAAATGACAAAGAATGAATTACTTAAATTTGATGGGATAGGTCCCGAAAGAACTAAAATTTTATATGAAGGATTAATTAAAAATTCAAAATTTATAGAACATCTTATTTCTATTTTATCAATAAAAGGAGATAATAAGAAAATGCATAATTTATCTGGATTAGTTTTTACATTGACAGGAGCAATGCCTTTGAAGAGAAATGAAATTATAAAAATGATTGAAGAGAAAGGTGGTGAAGTGAAAGGAATATCTAAAGATGTTAATTATTTAGTTACATCAGACCCAAAAAGTAAATCAAGTAAAATAAAAAAGGCTGTAGAATATGGAATATCTATTATATCTTTTGAAGCATTGAGTGATATGATTTTTAAAAATGCACAAATATAAAAAATAATTTAAAGGAAAGAGACTAATGAAAAAGATTCAGTACAGATTCATTTTTATAATTATGAATGGATTTTTAAACCTCGAGGTCCAATGCAAAAAGAATCTTTAAGTTTGTATTTATATGAAAAACTTAATGCATTATATAAATTTTGGACAGACCCAAAATATGGAGATAATCCTGATACAGAAATTCTTATAAAAACATTAAAAGAAAATCTTCTAGAAGAAACAACAATTGCATGGGAAAACTTCGCAGAAGAAACAATTCGAGGATTCATAGATAAAGTTAATAATGAAAAAATTTAAAAGAAAAGGAATAAATAAATTATGAGTGAACAACATGAAACGGGATATAATTATAGAACAAATTCTGAACTAAATTTTCTTCAAAATATTGGAAGTTATTCAAAACAAACTAATAGAATTAAGTGTTTAAAAGGATATATAGAAAGTGCTAAAAATAGAGTTAATTGGGGAGAAATTGACAAAAAAATAACAATTAAATTTGCTAAAAAATTATTAAAAGAGTCATAAATTATGTCTAAACAAATCAAAATTCATAAACTTATAGAAGATCATTATAAATTCACAAAAGGGATTGTCCATAAACATTGTGAACGTTTCAGGTGCTAAAGCTTCCTGGCTTTCTCTGGGAATCTCTGTAATAAAATAAAAAATCAAATAAGAACTAAAAAAGGAAAAGCAAAAAAAGTACCATTAAATCTTTGTGAATATGAAATTTCAAAAAATAATAATAAACTAGAACAAGAAATATATAATAAAGATTTAATTAAAAAACTTTTTAAAAAAAATACCAAAAAAATGGAAAGAATTCATTATTATGCATTATAAATATGGATATAATTTTAGAGAGATAGGAGATATAAATAATTATACTGAATCAAATGCAAGTTTAAAACATAAAAATATTATTAAATTTTTAAAAAATTCTTTTAACTTATATTAAATTTAAAAAAAGGAAATTAAAATATGGAATTATGGATGATTATAATTGGAGCTTCTATGGCATTTGCAGATATTCCACAAATACTTAAACTAATAAAAAGAAAGTCTTCAAAAGATATAAGTCTTTTATTTTGGTTTATAATATTACACGGACAATTGTGGTGGTTAGGATATGGAATATATATTAAAAGCATTAGTTTAGCAGTATCCAATTTTATATGTGTAATGTTTGCAATATATATAATTGTACTTGTTTTTAAATATCGAAAAGTGTTAAAATAAAACTTTATCATCTTTCATTCTCTTATTCTTTAGTTTGAATAAGAGAATGAAGGGGGGGGGGAGTTTAATTATATTTTTTGTTGTTGAAATTTTAAACTTCCACAATCCCAAATTCTTGTATAACCTTCTTTTTGTCTTAACACCCATTCAGTAACATCTTTAGGTTCATCTTTAGTTTTTCTTAAATTAAAACGATGAATTTTTAAAAAATCTTTTAAATACCAATAATTAATTTGAGTTTTTGAAATTAATTTAAAACCCAATTTGTAATAAAGATTTCCTATTGACCATCTTCTATCTGCATAACTAAAGATTTCTTTCCATTCATAATTCTTCTTGAAATGAGATAAAAGTTTTCCAGCAATTCCAGGAATATGATAATTACTATTTGAACAAAATCTATTTAATTCCCAGATTCCTTCCTTTGATTTACTTCCTTTACTTATGTTTCCTTTTGAAAATGTCATAACTGAAACTAATTCATTTTCAAAAAATGCTCCAAGCTTAATTTTAGAAGAATCTTTTCCTTGTATATGATAAGTTTCTAAAAATTCATTTTTAACTTTAGGTTCTATTTCTTTAATTATACATTTTCTTGCATGAATTCTTTTACTGTTATTAACTTTTAAAATTTGTTTAATTCTTGATTTAACTATTTCTTTTTTAAACATCCATTCATCTTCAAATATGTGAATTAATTGAATTCCTTGTTCTTCACATAACTTGGTTTTAAGAAGATGATAATTTTTATCTTTGATAAATTTTTCAGTATTATAATAAAAACTATCATATTCAAATCCAATTTTTAATTTAGGAATGTAAATATTAATTTCTAACCACCTATCGGTTTTTGGATTTTTTATAATAGATCTACAATTATGTTCAATTTTAAAATTATCTGGAAGAATATTTTTAATAAAATCTAAAATATTTTGTTCTGGTTTACTAGTATCATTTAACCAAGGATGACAAAGTTTACAAGGATGAGGCCCTTGATAAATATTAAAATAATCTCTAAAAATTATATTACCACAAGATAAACATTTAAGTTTAAGAACTTCACCATTATTTTTAAATTCAGAAAGTAATTCTAGATTATATATTTCTTTAAGAATTTTTTTTATAAATGGTTTTTTATTTTTTAATCTTGTTTCTTTTAATTTTTGTTTCGATTTTTTACTTTTTATTTGATAACAACTACACTTAGTTTTTTCAATATTTGTTTTAATAATTTTATCGTTATGAAGACTGCATTTAAAACTACATTTAAGACTACAAAATTTTGCATAACCTAATTTAAGGTTGATGAACTGAGTTTCTTTTTTACAAGACTCAACTATTCCATGCATTAAACAGATACCTTCATCTTTTTTAATACGAAGAAATTTATCATAATATTCTTTTTGAGTTATAGAATGTTTTTTAAGATGATTAGAAATATTATTGAATTTTTTGTTACATATTTGACAAATAAATTTTTGATCAATTTTATCCATAAATAATTATCTCCTTTATATTTTGTTCATATAACATATCATATTATCTAAATGAATTAAAATTCATAAATTAATATATTTAATAAGTCAATTTATATAGGATTAAAACTATATATATTATTATATGAAAAAAGAAGAATTTTTATTTATAATTTGTAATTTAATAAGGGAGGAAGAAATACATGGGTAGTAAACACAATGTTCAAGATGTTGAGTTTGTTGAGTGTCCATATTGTCCTAAAGGAAATAAAAACCAGTTTAAAATGTTACATTGGAAACATTTAAGAAATTTGCATGGAAAAACAATTGAGGATGTTAAAGATGAGTTTCCTGATATTCCAACAATGACTTTAAAAGAATATAATAAGAAGATCAATTCTGCAAAAATAGGATCCTTAGAAAGCAAAAAAACTCATGACAAAATAAAAACTATTTATTGTTTTTATAAAGATGACGATGATTGTCCAGGTGAACCATATGAAATTGCAAATAATCAACCAAATATATGGATGTGTAATACATGTCGGAAGCTTGGAAAACCAGAAGTAGATGGAAAAAGGAAAGAACATGCTAATGATGCAAGAACGAAAACTTTGATGGAAAGATATAATGTTACAAATGCACATAATGTTCCTGGTGCAAATGAAAAGATTCTAGAAACTTATAAGAAACAAGGAAAGGAAGGAATTGGATTTGCTGATAAGGAGTTAGCTAAGAGATCGGAAGATACCATCGAAAAGAAAACAGGTTATCGAAATTTTATGCAAACTGAAGAAGGGAGAGAACTTTTTCGTGGCGATAAAAGCCCAACAAAAAGACCTGAAGTTCGTATTAAGATTTCAAAAAAATTAAAAGGAAAACTATCTAAACTTAAATATAGAACTTATGAAAATATTTTTGGAGAAGAAAAAGCAATAAAATTAAAAGAAAAAAAACGTGAACATTTAATCAAAGAATTTCTTAAAGAATTTGAAATATTGTTAGATTATTTTAAAGTGAATTTTTGTGATGATGAATATAAAGGAGCATTAGTATGGCATAATTTTCAATGTCAGAAATGTAACTATATATTTAAACAACCATGGAATTCAATACAACAAGGTTATAAATGTCCAAAATGTTTTCCAAGAAATCAAGGAGAATCAATTGCTGAAATTGAAGTTCGTGAATTTATTTGTGATCTAATTGGAAAAGATAAAGTTAAAAATAATTGTAGAAATTTAATTAAGAATCCAGAAACTAATCATTTTTTAGAAATAGATATTTATATTCCTTCTTTAAAAATTGCAATTGAAT
>JAFCCM010000105.1 GCA_017610225.1 Candidatus Aenigmatarchaeota archaeon
TAATATTTTAGATGCGTTGGATTTGGAATGTGTCAATAAAAAGATAAGAAGTTTAATGAATAAATTGATTGTATGACCAAACTTACTTTCTTCGGTGGGGTAAACGAGATAGGTGGGAATAAAATTCTTCTGGAAGATCAAGGTACAAAAATATTTCTCGATTTTGGAATGTCGTTCGGTCAGGCTGGTAAGTTTTTTTCTGAGTTTTTGCAGCCGCGGAAATGCAATGGGGTCGGGGATTTCATAGAATTTGGACTTTTACCTGACCTTAAAGGATTATATCGCAGGGATTATCTCAAGCATATGGGAAGAAAAATTGAAGACACTGATTTTCAGGGCGTTTTGTTGTCGCATGCACATGCTGATCATGCTGCTTATGTTCATCATCTTCGTGAAGATATTCCTATTCATTGTTCTGAACCTACTCATGCTATTCTGAAGGCATTAAATGATACTGCTCGAACTGGGTTTGCTGAATTGACAGAAATGAAAGAATCTTTTCAGACTTATGTTAACACTAAAGGAACAATCAGTAGAAAAAATACACGGAATAATCCTGATACACTGAAAAAAAGAGATTATAAGATATTTGATTTTGGTAAAAAGTTTAAAATAGATTCACTTGAGATTATTCCATTCAATGTTGATCATTCTTTGCCTGGTGCTACTGGATTTATTATTCATACTTCTTCTGGGACAGTTGTTTACACTGGAGATTTTCGGCTTCATGGTCGGCGTGGAGAGAAGACTAAAGAATTCATGAATGCATGCGCTAATGAAAAACCAGATGTTTTGATTATTGAAGGAACTAGAATTGATGAAGAGATCCACAGGACAGAAAAAGATGTTGAATCCGAAGTTGCTAGTTATGTTTCTTCTCAGGGATTGACAGTTTGTAACTGGCCTATTCGAGATACTGACAGAATGATGTCATTTGTCAACGCGGCGAAAAAGGCTGGAAAGAAATTAGCTATTACTACTAAACAAGCTTATTTGATTGATCTTCTTAAAAATTGTAAAGATGCTGATGTTCCAACTCTTGGCGTGGATGTTCAAGTATATGCTATGCGCAAATCTTGGGGTCTTATTGGAAGCGACTGGGATTATAGAATATTGACTCAGGATTACGAGAAATGGGAGAAGCCTTATCTCGAAAAGGCTATATGTTATAAGGATGTTAGTGATAGTCAGAATGATTATATGTTTTTTTGTTCGAATTTTGACTTGAAGGAGTTGGTTGATCTTAAACCTAAGGAAGGATCTAGTTATATTAAATCTGTTTGCGAGCCTTTTGATGTTGAGATGGAATTGAATTGGGCTAAGATTGAGAATTGGATCAATCATTTTGAGATGAATCTTCACCGTACTCATGTTTCTGGTCATGCTTCTGGTCCTCAATTGAAAGAGTTTGTTGAGAAAGTTTCTCCCGTGCGGATTGTTCCTGTTCATACTCAGCATGCTGATATTTGGAAGAAATGGTTTGGTGGGAAGGTTAGAATGTTGGGAAAGGTTGGGGGGAGTTTCTAAGCAGGCACTTAGAAGAGATTTAGATGATTATACACCAAATCAAAAAAATAATCAATTTAACAAACATTTCAAAACGTATTTATCTTCCCAGGGAGAATATCTAAATAAATGCCACAAGCAAAACGATCTTCCCTTAATATTGATAATCTTTCTGGGTTTGAATTTGAAGATTTGGTAGCAAAGATTATGGATAAAGTAGGGTATTACAATATCCAAATTATGGATAGGACAAATGATAAAGGAAAAGATATTTTAATGAATTATGAAAAGGATAGTATTTCTTACCCAGTAGTTGTTGAATGTAAACACATGGAATCTGTTGGTAGACCAGTCATACAAAAACTCCAAGGTGCAATGCTTCATGAGAAAAGAAGTAGTTCCCATATAAAAGGAATTGTAGTAACTTCTGGGAAATTTTCATCCACCGTTAAAAAGTATGTCGATGAAATCAATAGATATGAGAAAAACCAAATGGAAATTGAATTAATTGACGGTAAAAAATTAAGAGAAATATGTGAGAACAATAACATAGTTATATTGAATGGAAAAGTTCAAGTGATTACAGATAAAGTTGTAGAACATTTGAGTAAAAATGAAATTAAAATAGTAATTGAAAAGAAGTTTAAGACAATTATTGGTTCAAACACTGATTTCTTAAAATCAAAGATTGATTTGAGTTTTATTCCTTCTTATTGTATTCAATATGATATAAATTCCTCAACAAGCACAAATGTGGGATGTATATATAAAATAAATGCTAAAGACCAGAGGATAGTCCTAGAAGCCAATGCTTTATCTGAAATCGACTCATATTATTACGAACATTTTTTCAAATCTTTCCCAAACTTGAAACATTTAGATAGTAGAGAAAAAGAAAAAATAGTACCTTTTGAATTTAGTGAGAATGAAATTGAAAAAAAAGCGATTGATTTAATCATCAAAAAATATACCAAAAATGTACGTTATATTGGCGGGAACAATGTTTCATATAATAAAATTTGTAAACCGAAATTCAAGGACATTAGAATAGATGAAACCTTTCCAATTTATTTACCTAGATTTGAAAATAACATCAATGTAATTGATAATAATTACAAACAGATAATTTTTGCTAATAGAGATAAATTACTTTACACAAAAGATGAACTCGATAAATGTATAGTTTGTGGAAAAAATAAAGTTTTTTTTGATGAAAATAAATATCTATGTTCAGTGTGTGGTAAAATATTATGTGCTTTTCATAGAAAATTAGATTATCTAAACCAAACACCTATTTGTTTGGAACATGCCATTTCAAGAAAATTATTTATTCAAAACATCTATTTTGCTTCTAAAAAATCTCTTAAACAATTCAATGAAATATGGGGATATAAAAATATAATTTCAAAAATTTTTACTGATAAAATATTGACAGGACTGATTATTTTCTTGATAATATTTCTAACTATAATTGGATTTAACCTAATTTTATGAAATATTTCAGAATCATCATTTACTAACATTTCTGATTCAACTTGATAGAGAGAACATAGAAATACTATATACCATTATAATGTAAGTCTTTTAGGTCAATCTTTATGACTTCTTCAACATCATTAAAAAATGTGGCTTTTATGTTGACTGTTTTATTTAAGAATTCGTCTAACTTTTTACATTCAATAACCCCCCTTTCATCATTCAATATTTTAGTTTTCTTGGAACATATGATCACATCCTCATATTTTATTATTACTTCGACTTCACATATTTCCGATTGCTGAACTTGGAGTAATGAGGGAGGTACTTTTTTGAATCCCAATATAGTTTTAGATTCACAAGAAACCTCTATTCCAGGACTAGTTTCATTTAAAACATAATAAACAGCTCCTAACCCAGTTATAAGAATAATTATAATCACTAATATTGCTGAC
This sequence comes from Candidatus Aenigmatarchaeota archaeon, assembly GCA_017610225.1. The sequence continues at coordinate 3,438 of JAFCCM010000105.1, forward strand.
GTTTCTTTTTTACCTAATTTATTTGAATCCATATTATTGTATTAATGATTTTTACTTAAATTCTTTTCTAGATTAGCAGATAAGTCAAATAAGCTATGAGTATAAATGAGAACCAAGCCATAGTAATTAAATTACATATAGTGTAGTATCTTTTATATAATTTTAACATTCTATTTGATGAAAACAAAGTATCTTTAGAAAACTGCAACATAATTATACTTATAAACCATATAACACCCAAACTATAAGATGCTATTCTCGGTATTGTAAAAGTGAACCCATTTAATTCCTCAGGAAGTATAGCAGGTAATGCGAAATATGTTGCGACAAGAATAGCAGTTGTACCTATTTGAAAATCAAAATTGTTGTTTTTAGCAGATTTTTCTTTATTAACACTAATCTTACCACCAGATTGACCAATAGATGCTATATTTTCTGATCCACCTATACTCGCATTCACGACGCTATCAGATTTTGACCTTTCATTTCCAATTTTCTTCAGAAATTCAATTCCTTTGGAGTTTATAGATAAAGCACCTTCGTGACGATTTTTAATTTGTTCTCCATTTTCATCCAACCAAGGAATACGTTTATTTTTAACTAGACCATCTTCTTGAATATCTTTCAAAACAATTTCTGAGTATTTGTTTTTGAGTTTTCTTATCGGTATAGCGTCAGGATAAAATTTATTGAGTTCTTTGAGTAATTTCTCATACATTATATACATAATTTAATAATAGGAAGAGTACTTTTAAATTAATTTTGAAATACTAGAGTCGGTCTAAAATTCCTTATCATACTTCTTATTCAACCACAATATCAGTGGGGGGCGAGCTTGCGAGTATGAGCGACTAAAGAGAGCGAACGCGTGGGGAACGCACGCAAGAAGAAAAACTAGAATAACAACCACAACAACAACCATTAACAACAAGTACAATA
>JAFCCM010000033.1 GCA_017610225.1 Candidatus Aenigmatarchaeota archaeon
TGATTTTTTCATCGTCTCCCATTGTCTGTTCAATTGTCCATAAAACCATCAAATTGCTTTGTAATTCTGACCAAAAGAAAGCTTTTTCTAAATATCTCTTAATCTTTTTTGGATCTTTGGCTTTTAGAGCCTCATCTTTCCAAGTCTGATAATGAGGTGTACATGTTTTGATTATTTCACGTGGTTCTAATCTCATGTGTCACTATAAGGTAGTACTGGTATATAAGTATTTGTATACTTTGTCACTTATTTGTGGTTACATAAACTAAACTAAAAATTAACTAGTAAACAAGCACTTAGGAATTATTAATTACCTCAAACTTCCAAATATTATTCATGCCAAAAAATCCACTGCAAATAATTCTAGAATTATTCCTTGTGATTATTCAGTCAATTATTAGAACATTAACCTTGATTTTTCAAAAATTAGTTGAGTTATTCTGGTCATTAACCTTCATCGCAGAAACTGGGATTTTAGGATTAATACTCGCCTGCCTTATTGGAGGAATTGTTATATATTTCATCTCAAAGTTCATCTTCAAAAACACTAAATCTTTAGTTCAAGTCTTGTTAATTTATGTTGTTTTTGTTTTTATTTTAGTTTTGATCTTCTCTCTAACTACACCTCAAACCGTTGTCCCCTAACTGGAGAAATAGCGTTTATCCCTTGACTAGATAATTTTTCAGCAAAACCTTTGGTATTATCCCCGTGAACACAAAGCACTTTTTCAGGATTCATTTTTTCAATAAATTCGTTCAAGTCACTATCAGAAGCATGAGCACTAAAGTCGAATTTCTTTACATTCATTTTAACTTTAAAATCAAGATCATCATGAACATACCTACCAGTTTTCAATAGATTATCGCCCTCGGTTTCAGGGACTTGAAATCCGGTTAAAGCAAGAGAACAATCTTCTCTGCCATGAAGTTTTTTAAGATAATAAACCACAGCCCCACCACAAAGCATACCACTAGTTGTAATAATAACACAAGGATTTTTGATTACTTTTCCTCTTTGTACATGATGTTGAATATATTTAACTCCCAATGCTTTCATTGCAATCTTAACAGAGTTGTATTCGTTTTGAAGATGAGGATATCTATTGATTATATCAGTTGCTTTTTGAGCCATACCGTCAATGTATATCGGGGCTTTAACTCCATATTTGTCAAGAATCAGAAGAGCTTCCTGAGAACGGGCAATAGCAAAAGAGGAAACTATAGCAACGCCATCATTAGCAAGTGTATCTTTAACCATTCTAACAAACTTTATCTCTTCATTTTGTCTGTCAGTATGCTCTTTTCCTGCATAAGTGCTTTCAGTTATCAACACATCAGGACTAGGTATATCCCAATCACAACCAGCAAGTAATTGAGTATCATCTGTGTTAAAGTCACCAGTGTAAAGAATCTTTTTTCCATTAGTTTCAAGAAGAAACATAGACGAACCAGGAATATGTCCAGCATCATAACTTGTGATTGTAGTTTGCCCAATTTTTACAGGTTTTCTGTAACTAACAGGTTGATATTTTTTTACAGTTGTTCTAACATCAGTGTCAGTAAATCTACAATTTTTTCCTTCCATTTTTGCTATCTTGATTGAATCATACCAAAGCATTCTTGCGAAAGGACGGGTTATTTCCTGACCAATTACTGGACATTTTTGACCTTGATGGAAAAGATACGGAATAGCACCTGAATGATCCAAGTGAGTATGAGTAAGAAGAATTGAATTTAGTTTTGCTTTAACTTCTTCAGGATATTGAATTGTATCTTGGCTTATCTTCAGACCATAGTCCATAACTATTTTTTCGTTTCCAGTATCAACTAGTATTCCCGAGGATCCAACCTCGTTACATGCCCCTAAAAAAGATAAACTTGTCAAATAAACAACTCCTAGACTAATTCTTGGTAGTTAGGATTTAAAAGGGTTGGTTTTAGTTTCTATATTATAGAAAATTATTTATTATTTTTTAGACTAGCAATTATATTTTATCAAAATCTACTATATTTATCAAATGTCAGTTTATGTAATTCCAACATTTTATACAAGACATATTACAGATGGATGGGGAAATAGATATTCAGATATTTCTGTTGTGAATTTTAAACCTCACTCTACTGGTGGAGATTATGTTCTTCCAGGGGGTGATACCTATTCTAGAATTCCCAACATCGAAGAACTCCAAGGAGAAAGAGTTGTTGTTTTACATTCTGGTTATCCTCATCCAAACAGAGGTTTAATGTTTTTAAATATTATTTTAAATTCACTTAAAGACCCTCGTGTTATGAAAAATGGACGGTCAATTCCAATTAATCCCCCTGAGTCTGTAGAAGTTTATTTACTATGTTGTCCTTATTCAAAACAAGATGGATGGTGGGTTGACGGTGAAGATAATACAGCCAGATCAATAATTTATGGTTTACTTGGTATGTCTCTTCGAGATGGTATTAGGAGTAAAGAACATTCAAAATGTGATTTAATAACTGTGGCAGACCCTCATTTTATAGATAGACCTTGGGCTCAAGAATTAGTTAGAGATGATTTAATGAATTGTCTCACACTATATCCATCGTTAATAGAAAGAGTAAAAGCTGAAGTGGGAGAAAATATGACTATAGTTTCACCTGGAAAGCATGATAGAACTGGTTATTCATTAATAAGGACAAGAAGAATAGATCCGCGAAATGTTGAAGTAGATATTCCGGATAATCTTTTAGGTATAGGTGGAGACTTTTGTGTATTGGATGATTTTCTTTATACAGGAGGCACATTAGTTGAAATCGCTAAAGAAATAAAAGAAAAATGTGGAAGTGAGAAATTATATGCTGCTATAACACATGCTGTGATGCCAGAAGGTGCAAGAAGAAATGCTAGTGAAAAAAGTCTATGGGATATGGTTGTTGTAAGTAATACTTGTGCTGTTCTTGACAATGGCGTTTTACATTTGCCAAAATTGGTTATTGAAGATATTAGTAATAATGTAGCAGCCTCAATAATTGATGAATGATTTATATTCTTAACCCAATTATTATTCATGAACCTAACACTTGGTGCAACAACAGCAGTCAGGCAATGCATGAATATTAAATTCAACGAAACAGTCTTAATAATAACTGATAAAGAAATGCCAATAGAAATTGGAAAAAGTCTTTTAGAAGCGTCGAGAGAAATAACTGATAAAGTTAAATTAGAGTATATTCATCCTTTAGAAAGAAGTGGACAAGAACCTTCCCGTGAGATAGCAGAATTAATGAAAACACCAGATGTTCTATTTATTCCAACTTCCAAATCTTTAAGCCACACACAAGCAAGAAGGATAGCATGCCGAGAATATAATGTAAGAATAACATCAATGCCAAACATACCTGTGTCATCGTTTGTTGATGGAGGACTGACCGCAGACTATAGAGAAGTTAAAGAAAATTGCCAAAGAATGTTCGATGCTATAAAAAATAAAACTAATATTCACTTAACCTCACCTAATGGAACTGATCTTACCATGAAATTAGGTCAGTATAGACTAGATATAGATGATGGAATCTACCACAAACTAGGATCATTTGGTAATCTTCCCGGAGGAGAAGTATGCACAGCCCCGGATAAACACTCAACCAACGGGATTCTAGTAGTAGACAAGATGGGAATATTTGGAGAAAATATTAGAATAGAAATCAAAGATGGAATCGCGATAAAAATAGAAGGTTCTGAAAAATTAAAAGATGTTGTCGAAAAGATCGGAGACAAGGCAAGAGTCATTGCTGAATTAGGTATAGGAACTAACCCGAAAGCTAAATTGATTGGAGTCACACTCGAAGACGAGAAAGTTTACGAGACTGTTCATGTTGCTTTAGGCAATAATGTTAATTGGGGTGGAGATAATGATATTGGATTTCATGATGATGGTATTGTTGTTATACCTACGTTAAGAGTGGATAATGAAGTTGTCATTAAAGATGGAAAGTGGATGATTTAAAATATCATCTATCAACCCAAACTGCAGTACTCCACGCTTTTTTTGTTCCTCCTTTAGCACTTACATAACAGAAGAATCTCCCATGTGTATCGGGTAGAGGAAGTTCATACTGAATAACACCATCTAACCCAGAACCAACTGGAATTCTATTCCAATTAGCTCTTCTATTACCAACCATACCATAAGTTACATAAAGTTCTTCAACAAGAGTGTTAGGACTATGAGCCAAGATATCTAGACGTAAGAAGTCATTATCAACATAAGGTTTACTCCAATAATCACCCATCCAATGATCATCCACTCTCATAGATATAATAAGATTAGTTTCTAAATCTGGTTGGTTATAATTTGTGTTGTATGATGCAAACATTCTTCTTTCTCTTATTGCCTTCATTACTCCTTCTCTTGTTAGTTCTTCTACCAATAAACCATATGTCCTCGAACCACCAGGTATATCATGTCTATCACCATAACCCCAATGTCCGTTTCTCCAACCTTTCAGTAAAGCATTACTATATTCCTGAAAAATTGTTCCTTCTTGACCACACATTTGGTCTACAACCTCAGGAACTAATCTCCAATCACGAAAACAATCATTAGATCCACCACATAAAGAAACACCCAAACTATTAGAACTAGCATCACCACTTCGAAGTTCATCGTCAAAAATACCTTTACAAACACTGTGTCTACGACCCAATTTTTCTTTTTGATATCTTTCATATTGACTTAATGTCGTTCTTACTGGATGACAAAAAATTCCAAGTTCATCAGGATGGTTAGCCAGCCAACCATATAGTCCTTCAATTTTGTATGTCGGTATATATGGCTCGTCTGTGTTTAGACGTATTATATGATTCATTCCATCATGTGTCCATTCCACACTTATTATAACCACAAGTTCACCTGAGATGTTTGCTTTGTCTGCTATCTCTTTCAATCTATCCCATTTATCATATATTCTATAATCTCTTACACATCCTTTTTGAACACTTCCTACCTGGGGAGTAAGAATATGTTGATCATGTTCGGTTGAAATCATAAAACTATTACCAGACTCATATGCTGGCTCTAAAACCTGATCTATAGAACAATGTTCACCTAAATCCAACGAACGACATGCATCTATTGAAAGAAAACTATGATTGTGTGCATCACCTTGAACAAAATAGAGACCATGCCAACCAATAGAACTACTTGGTACTAAGATAGGAGTAGGTATGTCAGTTGGAACTACAGTTATAGTTGGTTCTTGAGTTATAGTTGAGGTTGGTTCTTTTGTTATTTCTGGGGTTTTACTTGATTCTCGAGGATCTTCTCCTCCACCTTGAGTATGAGGAAGAAAAACTTCGTGAGCTGCTTTTCCAGCTTTAACAACTGGTAATTTTGATAATGCAACAGCTCCAACTATACCAGATCCAAGAGCAGAAAGAGCCAACATTCGTCTTCTTGATAAAACTGATACCTTTCCCATAACAAAATTAATATCTACAATAATTTAAATACAACCAAAAACCATTAATCCCTAAAAGCCAATAACCATAGCATGAAAATACCAACTAAATTCTACCTTAATACTGAAAACTTTAAAATATATTTTGACAACGAAAAAAAGACACATGTTTGTGAGGATTTAGAATCCGGGGAAAAGACAAATATCGGAGTTTTAGGAACATTCTTACAAATGGGAATACTAAAAATAATTGACGACAATTCAACCAACCCTGACGACAGATTATCTTACTTAATGGATAAAGTAGTTAGTCTTGAACAAAAATTGACTGAATCATCAATAGAACCTATTCCAAAAAAACTTAAAATCAAGGAAGAAACTAAATCAAAAAAAGTAGATATTCAAGAAATACAACAAGGATCAGAACAACTAAAAAGAGAACCTGTGTTAAAGAAACATCCTAAATCTGACGAAGAAGAATCAACTATCAATCAACGAATAATGGAAAAAATCATTGAAAAAACAATAGAAGAGGAAAATAAAGAATCTCCAAAAGATGTAAATGTCGAATCTGACAAAGAAATCGACAACTGGATGGAAATCTAGTTTTACATCATCTCTTTCAATTTCTCGGCAACAAATTCAACAACTTCTTTTTGCATTGGTACTGTGAATGATTTTCTATATCTCTTAGTTCCATCCATCATCATAAATCCTCTTGAGATGGAAATGAACTCGTTCTCACCACTTTCACTTATTGCTTTCTTTCTTGCGACTTCAATAAAGTCGTTGTTTCCGAATTTTATTTCTTCAGATTTTATTGTCTGATATTCTACCATTTCTATTCTAACCTCCTATTTCTAAAACTAATTAATTAAAGGTGGAAGAATATTTAAAGTTATTTTCTCGCTCAAGTTATTTCTTCTTTTTCTTTTTGCTCACTTTCTTCTTTGGTTTACAACAACAACCCTTGAGTTTTTTTAATAATCCGCACATATAGTAATATTTCTTCTATGGAGTTATAAAAGTTTAGGATAAAATGGGCCCAGTGAGATTTGAACTCACGACCTCCCGATTATCAGTCGGACGCTCCACCAGACTAAGCTATGAGCCCTTACTTCAAGTATTTCACTTGTTAATTATTTAAGATTAGTTCTATTTCTTCTTTTCTTTCATAAATGCCTTTTTTACTGAGACAGAATTATCACACATAGGATATCCAGAACATCCCCAGAATGAACCATACTTACCTTTCCTGATGAGCATAACATCCCCACACTTGCTACATTTATATCTCTTAGGCTTCTTTTTCACACATCCTATGCAAGTTGGTTGTCCTTCTTTATTAAAAATAGTCGCGAACTTTCCGCAGTGAACACATATATCAGTCATAACAATAATTTATAGAGTTTTGGGTAAATATAATTATAGTCGGGGCCAATAGATCAACTCGGTAGATCGACTGCTTCGCATGCAGTAGGCTAAGGGTTCAAATCCCTTTTGGTCCATAAACTTATTTCCTAGAAAAATAATAATTATAACCAATGATATCAGCAGATTTAATGAACATAACAAACACAACTAATCTTGTAAACTTTGCTCAGAGTTATGCATATTCATTGCCTAATCTAATTCTACAAGGAGATCTTCTTGCAATAATAATAGGCTCAATCGTCTTCTTAGTCGGGATATTTCTCGTGAACAAGATCACATCATTACTTTTAGCATTCATTAAAAAAACAATATTTCTCTTTATTACAGGCTTAGCAGTTTATTACCTCACCACAGAAGTTTATGCTCGTGTATTGGTATCTGGATTTACAACTGAAACAATTATTTTCGGTCTAATTGGTCTTTTGGTCGGAATATTTGGAATATTTCTCTCATTTAGATCTTGGTTTTCTGGAGCTAAAGAAAGTATTCATGAAATCAAACATGGACCTGAGATTACTCAAGAGTATGTAAAAGAAGAGAGTCTTGAAAAAGAGGGTATAATAACAGAACTGAAAGGTCTAAAAAATGAATTTTCTCTTCAGATGATAAAGCAAGACAAGAATCTTCTTTCCGTGTTAGTCTATTTAATCATTGGCCAATTTGGTATATTTTCTTCACCAACCGTTGCACCGCCCAACCCACAATTAGGGTTAGTGTTCTTTGGATTATTTTTACTCGGGGCTTTACTCTTTGTTAGACAGACTTACAAAAATTTTAAAACTGGATTTTTACACCTTATTGTTGCATTGACTTTTGGTATTGTACTTTCACTTGTTCTAGGCTACTTCTGGGCAGGAATTCCTATATCAACCCTTTTATCACTTCAATACTTCGGAACTAGTTGTGTGATTGCTGTTATTACTGGTATGGCTGTATCGCTGATTATGGGTGGGAAATAGAAGATATATAAAAAGTATTGACTAAACTTATTCAAGGATACTTATGTTATTTGCAACAACAGCTGACATTCATTCACCAGTTTATTATGATTTGTTTGTTAAAAGTATCAATAATCTTCAAAAACAACCAGATTTGTTCTTGATAGCAGGAGATCTCATTGACAGAAGTAGTACAAGAGATAAAGGTCCACTCAAAGAACTAAGACGTGTGTCAAATGTTATGTTTGGTAAAATCAGTTGTCCTATATTTGCTTGTTTTGGCAACAATGAATTTGAACAAGATTGGGATGAGATAAAAAAACAAAATTCAGAAATCAGATTCCTTCAGGACGAAAGTGTTGTTGTGGATATTGATGGCAAAAAGGTTGGAATAGTTGGAAGTAAGGGTAGTTTGGATAGACCTACATGGTGGCAACGCAATAATATTCCTGGTATTATGGACACTTACAAAGAAAGAATTAAGACTATTAGTGATCTTCTCGGTGAGATGGATGTTGACTATAAAATTCTTTTAGTTCATTATCCACCTACTTACGAAATACTTAGTGGTGAGAATCAATCAGGTTATGGTGAACTAGCTTGTAAGGAATTGGAAAAAGTTATTGTTGACCAAGAAGTTGATCTAGTTTTAACTGGACATGCACATAGAGGCAAGAAGGAAGTATGGATTGATGGAGTCCCTGTTCTTAATGTTGGCTTATCCTTGAATAATGGATTAGTTCTTGTTGATACTGATAAGTTAAAGCCTGGGTTGGAGAAGTTTTTTTAGGTTATCCTATTATGTCTTTAATTTCACTAAGTTTATGAGGATTTAGAGAAACTCTTCCTACTTTATGTGGAATCAAAAGACTTTCATTTATCAACTCTTTAGCATTCTCTTCGATAACTTTCATATCTCTCTTATGCGCTGGAAGTCCTTGTCTCAAATCTCGAATAGAACAATGTCTTCTGCCGATGTAAGTATGATCATACAGTCTTCTCAGAATATGGATTTTAATTCTATTCATACTTTTTAATTAGAAAAACTGCCATTTAATATATTGTATTGATATACTATTTTTTGTATTCTAATATACCAATAGTTAAGTTTAAATATACCAAATATTAATAATTCTCATGGAAAAATCATCATTTAGGAAAGTATTTGGAGACTCTCCAGTAGTTAGATTGTTAGATTTTTTATTAGTGGAAAGAGATTTATTCGATTACACGCTAACCGATATAGCCGAGAATTCTGGTGTCTCGTGGACAACTTTGCATAGAATATTTCCTAAATTTATAAAACTTGGAGTGGTAAAAAAAACTAGAACAATAGCAAGAGCAAAACTTTACACTATCAACACAGATCACCCATTAGTTCAAAAATTAGTAAAAATGAGAAGCGAGATTTCAGATTACTTTATTCAACAAGAGTTAGAAAAACAAGGAATGGAAATAGCAGTGAAAGTTTAGTTGTAAAATCAACCTGAAGTAATTTCTAGAGGTTTGGGTTTAATTACTTCTCCTTCTATAGTCAATGCATAATGTTCTAATCTTCCATCTCTTATTGCTCTTTGCATTTCTTTTGGTGATAAAGTTTCAAAAGTCATAGGACCAAAATCTCCTATTTCTCTAAACATGGCTTGAATACTACATCTAGCAGTTCCACCTGGTTTATCTCCATGACAATAAATTCTCCCAGAATTTGTTAGATCTCCATGTTGGTCAGTAATATCTGTTCCACAGTATTGACAATAAACTTCCTTTCCCTGAAGACTAGGAACTAAACTCCTTAAAAAATTTAACATAGAATAAGTATTGATAAGATAAAGATAAATTAACAATTGTTCATCAAATAAAATCTTTAAATACCTCATCTACCAAACAATTTCCTAGGTGATAACAATGCACGGTGAAAGTCGGGTACAAAAAAACTAATACTATTACTCATACTTTTAAATCTCGTCCTGCAAATGTATTATCTATGAAATTAGAACCCAAAATCAAACAAAAAAGATGGGATAAAGATTTAGAAAAACAAATCCTAGATAAGTGGCAGAAAGAAAAATTGTTTAAGTTTGATAAGAATTCTAAAAAACCTTTATTTGCAATAGACACTCCTCCACCTTATGTTAACACACCTGTTCATGTGGGTCATGCTTACACTTATGTCTGGCAAGATATCATGGCCCGTTCCAAAAGAATGTTGGGTTACAATGTTCTATTTCCAATGGGTCTTGACAAGAATGGTTTGCCAATCGAAGTCCAGGCAGAAAAAGTTTATAAAATAAATATGCATGAAACACCAAGAGAAGAGTTCATTAAATTATGTAAAAAAATGATAGAAGAATCTGGTGATCAGTCTTTAGACTCTTTCAAAAAATTAGGATTAAGTTGTAATGAATGGGATCTTAAGTATGAAATAGGGGGAAGATATGATACAGATGATCCTGAGTATAGAAGATTAACCCAGGAAACATTTATTGAGTTGTGGAAGAAAGGCTTGGTCTACGAAGATTTAAAACCAACTAATTATTGTCACGAATGTGGCACGGCTATTGCAAATGCAGAAGTAGAATATCAAGAAAGATCAACACAACTAAATCATGTTAAATTCAAGGTTAAAGAAACTGGAGAAGATATAGTCATTGCAACAACTAGACCAGAACTATTGTGTACATGTAAAGTTATATTATACAATCCTGATGATCAAAGATATACTCATCTAAAAAATAAAACTGCAATAGTTCCTATTTTTGGAATAGAAGTTGAGATATTACCTAATCCTGTTGCTAAGATAGAATTTGGTTCTGGATTGGTTATGATATGTTCATTTGGAGATTTCACAGATATTCGAACACTTAGAGAATTAGAGTTAAAACCTACATATGCAATCAACACAAAAGGTAGGATGACTAATGTTGCTGGAAATTATGAAGGAATGGAAATAAAAGAGGCGAGAAAGCAAATAATCGAATACCTAAAACAACAAAACCTAATGGAAAAACAGGAAACAATCCAACAAAGATCTCCTATATGCTGGCGTTCTAAGACTCCAATAGAATTCGTAGCATTAAAAGAGTTTTATCTAAAACAAGTCGATTATATTGATGAATTAAAAAAAATGTCAGATAAAATGGAATTTTTTGCACCTGAAAGTCGACAAATTCTCATGGATTGGATCAATACGGTAAGTATAGACTGGGTTTTGTCAAGGCGGAGATACTATGGAACTGAGGTTCCTTTATGGTACTGTGAAAAATGTGGCTATACCTATCTTCCTGAAAAGGGCAAATACTATCAGCCATGGAAAGAATCTTGTCCAATCAAAAAATGTCCTAAATGTGGAGAGGAAAAATGGAGAGGCGAAGAAAGAACTTTTGACACATGGTTTGATTCATCAACATCTGAATCTTATATTTTAGGATACTTGTGGGATAAAGATTTCTTCAAGAAGAATATGCCATGCTCTATGCGTCCACAAGGAAAGGAGATAGTTAGGACATGGTTATACTACACAATGGTCAAGTCTATGCATCTGTACGGAATTCCACCATTTAAAGAGTGTTGGATAAACATGCATATTATTGATGAAAAAGGAAAGAAAATGTCTAAGTCTGTAGGAAATGTTATTGATCCTCAAGAAATTCTTAAAAAGTATGGTGCTGAAGCATTTAGAATTTGGTCTTGCCTTGAAGGTAATATTACTAAAGGAGATATTCGCTGTTCGTTTGAAAGGATAGAAGGTAATTCTAAATTCTTGACTAAATTCTGGAATGTTACTAGGTTTATCTCAATGTTCCCCGAGCCTGAAGGAGATGTGGAATTGATTAATACAGATAAATGGATACTTGATGAATTGAACTTGCTAGTCGAAAGAACCAAGAAGAATTATGAGAATTATGAATTCAGTATGATTGCTGAGGATATAAGGAATTTTGTTTGGAATACTTTTGCCTCTCATTATGTCGAAATGGTCAAAGTAAGGGCTTATGGTGAAGGGTCTACTAAAGAAGAGCAACAATCATCTAGATACACACTTCATCAAGTTTTAAGAAATATTCTGAAGATTTTATCTCCAATAGCACCATTTATTACTGATTATATTTGGCAAGAATTGTACTCGGAAGATAGTATATGTAAGGAATCTTATCCTGAACTTGAATGGAAGAATGAAATGGAGAAATTAAGTGAGAAGTTGTTTGAATTCAATAGTAAGATTTGGAAGAGCAAGAAAGACCAAGGACTAAGTATGAAATCTGAAATTGAAGTTAACATACCTGATGATTTGAAATTATTTGAGAAAGATTTAGTTAGGATGCATAATATTGTTTGAGTTAAAATTTCAATTTTTTAGTCATTTCTTCTGTGTAGTCATCAATTTCTTTTGGTATAGGTGGTTCTATATCATTCATTTTCAACTCTCCGATAAAGTCAATAAAGGTCAATCCAGAAAGTAACCATACTTTCTTAAGACCTATCTCACCGTTTTGATACATTTCAAGTGAAAATTTGCTATTGGTTAACATGGTAATTAAAGAAATATTAGAGAAATAATCTAAAATAAGTTACTTTTTAGTGATTCAACATGACCTGAGTAGTATAGATAATTTTATAAATACTACTACCTAAAAAGAAGGGTCATGACATCTACAATGTCTTCATTAGAACTTATTCAGATTCCAGTAAAAGCAAAATATAGAGGTCCTCATCCAATTAATCAATATTTGACTGTTGAATATACTGGTTCTGTTAAACCATCTGACATACCTGGTGATAGAAGAGTTTGTTTTACAAAAGAAGAATGTCCAGGAGAAACTGATATTACAATATATTGCCCAGAAACTTGTATTACTTATATTTAATAATTAATTTTTAACTAACACTCAAATATCTTAACTCCTAATAATTAATTCCTATGCCAGAAAAAATACTAGTAGTTCCTCGAAAAATTCTGTTTGGGAAAAAGAATGAAAGACATTTTCAGGGATTTCAACCAAGAAAAAATTTAGATTTCGAGAATATAATAAAAAAACATTCTAAATTCATCCTAAGAAAAGTCACATCTCCTAAACAATCTATTCCTGCTGAGCAAGATGAATTAATGAAACAAATCATACCTTACATGGTTTTCAAACACAAAGACAAGTATTTTATCTACAAAAGACTTCCACAAAGCGGGGAAGAAAGGCTTCGTGAGAAATATTCGATGGGTATAGGTGGTCATATTAACCCGATAGATAATAACTCAGGAGACATTCTTGAAGAAGGAATGAAAAGAGAATTTGAAGAAGAAGTGAATTATCCTCATGACTATAAAACAAAAATAATCGGGTTTATCAACGATGATAGTGATAGTGTGGGTAAAGTTCATTTTGGGGTTGTTGTTCTTGTTGAAGGAAGTAATGATAGGATAGATGTTAGAGAAAGAGATAAACTTTCTGGTGAGATGATGACATTATTTGAGGCAAAGAAGTTTAGGGACAAGATGGAGGGATGGTCACAGATTGTATTTAATTGGTTGAGAAGGAATAGTTAATTATTAAATCCCAGAGAATATAGTTTAAATACTTATTCTTTTACCTAAATCCTATGAGAATTGTAATAATAAGAAATGAACATCCTAATGAAGTAGCTGCTTTTGTTACGGCTCGTATGTTTTGTGATTTTTTAGAAAGAAGAGGATATGATGTATCTTTAGAAACTACTCCAGTTCTAGTCACGGAACCATTAGGTTTAATTTTAGGATATATGCGAGGAATTTATTCTCTTGATGATATTCAAGAATTTGGAGATCAAAAATTATTCACAGATTGGCTAGAAGAGGTTAAAAGGTTATATGGTGAATCTATATATCTAAATTTTCACAGCCAAGATCAAAGTTTATCATATCAATGGAAATCATATTTAAAAAGAATAGATAATCAGGATAGATCAAATGAAATTGGGATTGAAACACGTAGTATTTACAAACCTATGAAAAACCAAAGGATTTTAAGAGCATCTGAAAAAGTACTTCCAATTCTATATCCACATAGAAATTCTCAACATCTTAATGGATGGTATGTTCGATTTGTTTCCGATATACAAAGATGTAGAGAGAAAGGATTTTTTGATCAAGAAAGTATCGAATATATAATGAAAATTTTAGAACCTCATATAAATCAATAATTTAATGTGAATTACCACCAACCATTAACAACTCATTTTCCTACCAAAACACCAAAACTTCCTTAAATTTTTTAACAAGAAATAATAATCTATGAGATGGTTTAGAAATCTGATTCAAGTCCAAAAAGAAGACCCTGAAGTTGCAAAAATAATCGAGAATGAAGTTGAAAGACAAGAGAATACAATTGAATTAATCGCTTCAGAAAATTTTGTAAGTCCTGCAGTAATGGAAGCCCAAGCGAGTGTTATGACCAACAAGTATGCGGAAGGTTATCCTGGTAAAAGATATTATGGTGGATGTAAACACTATGACGAAGTCGAGGATTTAGCGATAGAAAGGGTTAAGAAATTATTTGGAGCAGAGCATGCTAATGTTCAGCCACACTCAGGAAGTCATGCTAATTTTGGTGTGTATTATGCCATGCTTGAGGTAGGAGATAAAATTCTCGCTATGGATCTGTCTCATGGTGGTCATCTTACTCATGGCAGTCCAGTTAATTTTTCTGGTCGAAATTATAATGTTCACTTCTATGGTGTTGACCCTAAAACTGAGAGAATAGACTATGATGAAGTGTTAAGAATAGCAAAAGAAGTCAAACCAAAACTAATAGTATGTGGTGCAAGTGCTTATCCTAGAACAATTGATTTTGGGGAATTCAGATATATTGCTGACAAAGTTAATGCTTACCTGATGGCTGATATTGCTCATATTGCTGGTCTAGTTGTAGCAGGAATTCATCCTTCACCATTTCCTTACGCAGATTTTGTAACAACCACAACCCAGAAGACACTTCGTGGACCTAGAGGAGGAGTAATAATGTGCAAAAAAGAATATGCTAAGCAAATCGACAAAGCAATCTTCCCAGGATTACAAGGAGGTCCATTAATGAACACAATCGCGGCAAAAGCAGTAGGATTTAAGGAAGCAATGAAACCTGAATTTAAACCATATCAGGAACAAATCGTAAAAAATGCGAAAGCATTAGCAAAAGAATTAACCAATAATGGTTTCAGACTAGTTTCTGGAGGAACAGATAATCATCTTATGCTTGTTGATTTACAAGACAAAGGAATGACAGGAAAAGAATCGCAAAAAGAATTTGAAAAAATAGGAATAACTCTTAACAAGAATTCAATTCCATTTGATCCTCTGCCATTTTGGGTAACTTCTGGAGTAAGATTAGGAACACCAGCAGTAACAACAAGAGGAATGAAAGAACCTGAGATGAAAGAAATTGGGAAAATAATCGCAGCATATGTCAAGAATAGAAATGATGATAAAATCAAGGAACATCTTAAAGAAAGAGTTGCTGATTTGTGTAAGAAATTTCCGTTGTATTATTGAAGTTATTATTCTACATATTTTCTTCTAGATGGTAACATTTTCTTTACTTTTGGAACATAATCAGCTTTATGTGATATTACATTTCGTATACCACCTCTAGGATTCTTGATATCCCCTTTATATCTTGGAATTAAATGGAAATGAACATGATTTTGAGTTGCTCCAGCAGCCTTTCCTTCGTTTATTCCTATATTCCATCCACCAGGATTAAATTTCTTCTGCACTATTTCTTTTGTTTTTCTAATTAAATCAAATAAACTTTGGATTTCTTGGGAACTAAGATTAAAAAATGAAATTACATGATCTTTTGAGATTATTTCACAATGCCCAGGATTAACAGGAAAATCATCATATCTTGAGAAAAAATGTTCATTTTCAATAATTTTATTTTTATCTTCTTCTTTTTGGATATCACAGAAAAAACAGTTAGTAGACATATCAATTCACCTTTATTTCAAAACTTAATTTTATTATCGTTAATAATTCCTTATCTAAATTAATTTATTTTTCAAATATAATAATAGAATATTTGAGGGGTGTTAATTTTGGAACAATTTACCAAGGAGGAATTTAAAATATTAGAACCATTTTTCACAAACATGGATAAATCTATTTTCGTGCTCAAAAATCTTCCAGAAGTTGTTAAAGGAGCATTATTTGCAAGATATAGTCGATCACCAAAAAATTTGAGAAAGCTTTTGTTAGACGAATTCATTAGAGACAAGAAATTGGGATTCAAAGAAATAGTCGATTATCAGGTAAATCAAAATACAGACCAAGAAAGTGCAATCAAAAAAGCCGAGGAATTCTATGATCGAATATTAATTCAGTTTGGTCATAGTTCTGTTGCTGAACTTGGTGGGGCTCATCTGGCTGTAGAGAACATCTCCATTCTCGGAACAAAGTTTATTGAAGAATTAAGAATAGGTCTTTCTCCACTTGAAAAATCCACTCGCTATGTTTGGTTTGATGAAAAAATTGATGGTAAATACAGATATTACCGAGACCCCAAAATAATGTCTTCCCAATCCGCAGATGATTATGTTCAAGGTTGTGATTTCCTATTTGATACTTATTCCAAACTGATTAAACCTATGAAAAAATTTGTTCAAGAAAGATTTCCCCAAGAAGATAGTATATCAGACCGCGCTTATCGATCAACAATTCGTGCAAAATCCTGTGATATATTGAGATCATTATTGCCAATATCCACTCTTACAAATATGGGTGTATTCGGAAATGGGCGTGCATTTGACTATATGTTAACAAAAATGAATGCTATACCAATGGATGAATCTAAACAATTATCACAAAATATCCACCAGGAATTAAGTAAAGTTATTCCGTCGTTTGTAAAAGTCTCGATGATGAAATATGGGAAAGAACATACACAATACTTTTCTGACACACAAAATGATATTGAAAGATTGACTAAACAATTATTGCAAAATGAAAAACTTCAGCCATCAAAAGAAGTGGAATTAGTTTATCATGAAAAAGATGTTGTTGATAAATTGGTTACATCAATACTTTACCCAAGTTCAAAACTACCTGAAAGACAAATCATGAAATTAGTAAAGGGAATGAAACCAGAAGAAAAGAAAAGGGTTATTGAAACATATGTTAAACATAGAAGCACCAGACATTACCGTCCAGGCAGAGCTTTCGAAGATGTTTATTACAAATTTGATATTTTGAGTTGTTTTGGTGTTTACAAAGACTTGATGAGACACAGAATTCTAACGAGACAAAAGCAATTGTTCACCCCTAATCATGGAATAATTAAACCACCAGAAATCATTGACTCAGGTTTTGAAAAAGATTTTGATGAAGCAATAGGAATTGCTAGAGATGCATTCAATAAAATATCAAAAAAATATTCATTGCAAGCCCAATATTTAGTTCCACACTGTGCCAAGACAAGATTTTCTATGACCATGAATTTACGGGAGGTTTTTCATCTAGTCGAATTAAGAAGTGGGAGGCAAGGGCATCCGAATTACAGAAGAGTTGCGCAGAAGATGTTTAAGGAAGTTGAGAAGGTTCAACCTGATATCGCTAGTTTGATTACTTTTGTTGACATGAATGAATATGGTTTGGAAAGATTAGAATCTGAGAAGAAGATTGATAAGAAAATGGAGAAGTTAAAAGAAAAATATGGAAAATGAAGAAGTTACTTGTAAACAATAACCTAAAAATCCTTTAACCTCTAAACATTACTAATGAATATAATCCTGTACACGTTAATGTTCTTTGGGCTAGACGTTATCCTAAGAAAAATCACCCGTAAGACTATCAGATTCTCAGGGTTGGATGTCTTGTTCTTTGCCTCATGGATGGCTGGGATAAACTATGGAATAAGTCAAGGAGTGATTGTTGCTGTAGTTCTTGTTGTTGGTCATGCATTTTTAAGGCCGTCAAAAGCTCAGTATATTCTTTTTTCCATTCCCGCGCAGATAAGTGCTGTTGCTCTTGGGTATTTTTTTGGAATGAGTAAATTCACTTTGTCCTTAGTTATTTATCAAATCATTAACACTGGTTTGATGTTTGCAACAGGTGGGTTTGGTATGAGGTTTATTATTTTTCTTGTATTGAATACTTCTTTGAATCTGATTTTGCATAAGATTTTGTTGAATTTTGTTTAGTGATGTGTTTAAATGATTAAATCTTCATTTTTTGGGTATGTTTACTATAGCAATAGATGACCTAGAAAATTTAGGACCATATGATCTCAGAGTTTTTGATGGTCATATAGCATCATTGATTTGT
The DNA here is from genome assembly GCA_017610225.1 of Candidatus Aenigmatarchaeota archaeon. The sequence continues at coordinate 18,088 of JAFCCM010000033.1, forward strand.
CATTATAAAGATGATTTATATTTAGGTTTAATAATGATTGAAGGTAAAATAAGACAGGATGAATCAGATGAATATGTTTTCATTAGGAACTCCTCTCCTAAAGTTCAATCTATTCCAGCCATAACTGGAGGTTCTCTTGTTATTTATTAAGATCCTGAACAAATTGAAAAATCTTAAGGTAAAAACTTAAATATCTCTTACTAACTTAAGCAAATTTTACATAAAGTTCTGATATAAGAAACTTAAGTTTAACATTGGTATAATTATCATGCAATCTGAAATTAAAATGATACTTTCATTAAATGATATTGTAAAAAGTTCAGCTAATTCAGTTAATTTTGATTGGAGATCAATAATTTCACTTATTGTATCTTTTAGAATGGTATAAAGATATGAATCTTTAAATATCTCTTACTAACTTAATTAACACTAAGGTGAATTGTATTTAACCAAGAATCTATGATTAAGCTGAAAAAACTAGTCAAACATCTCGAAAAAATTCGAGGAAGACACACAGAACTTATTTCTCTCTACATCCCGTCAGGATATAATCTAACTGAAATTCAGAATATGCTTCGATCTGAGTATGCATTAACACAAAACGTTAAATCCCGCCAGACAAGAAATAATGTTCTTGATGCTCTGGAAAAAACAATGAATCATTTAAAATTGTTCAAGAAGACACCAGAGAATGGTCTAATTGTTTTTTGCGGTAATGTTTCTGGAAAAGAAGGACAAAATGATGTTAAAATCTGGTCAATAGAACCGCCTCAACCCTTAGGACAGAAAATGTATTGGTGTGATCAAACTTTTGTTCTTGATCCAATCAAAGATATGCTTCGGGAAAAAGAAGTGTATGGACTCATAGTTATAGATACTGGCGGAGCAGATATTGGATTCCTAAAAGGCAAGAAAGTGTTGCTAAAAAAACATGTGGATTCAATGGTCCCTGGAAAGACAAAAGCCGGGGGATGGTCACAGATGCGTTACTTAAGGATTAGAGAAGAAGCAAAAAAAGACCACATGAAAAAAGTTGCTGAGATTGCTGATGGTATATTCCTTCCAGAAAAAGATCTTAAAGGTGTAATCATCGGAGGTCCTGGATCATTCAAAGAGAAATTTAGTGAGGGTGAGTATCTTAACTATCAAATCAGAGACAAGAAGTTAGGTCTAGTAGATACAAGTTATATAGGCATTCAAGGGTTACAGGAGATGATTCAACGTGGAGAAAATCTTATTCAAGAAGCATCTGCGGTCAAGGAAAGAAAACTTATGGAAGATTTTTATGGTCATTTACAAAAAGATGATGGGCTCTCTGTTTATGGGATAGACGAAACCAAAAAAGCAATTAACATGGGTGCTATTGAGACTCTTCTTATCAGTGAGGATTATGACTGGATTAGAGTTAAACTCAAATGTCAATGTGGTCAGGAAATTGAGAAAGATACTAAACCAGGAGTAGAACATAAATGTCCAAACTGTGGGGCAGTGATGGAAGTGATTGAAGAAAAGGATTTGATTGAAGTTCTTAGTGAAGAAGTCAAAAATTTTGGTACTGAAATTGAGATTATTTCTGCTGATAGCACAGAAGGTGAACAATTCAAGAATATTGGTGGGATTGGAGGAGTTCTTAGATTTAAGGTTGAGTAGGATTATTTTCATCTAGATGATTTTTAATTAATTTCTGGTGATGAGGAGATAAAGATTCAGTAACATGACTACCATCTCCACGAGTTCCAATGTCTTTACTATATTTACCACCACCATGATCAAGTATTATCATGCTCCTTCCTAAACCATCACTTGAACATTGTAAGTCCATTGTTTGAAATGCATAAGGGAGTTGTGGTATTTGTCCTTGACGTATTAAAAAACTTCTTGACATTTCTATAACTCTCTAGTTATAATTTTTATATTTTACTATAACCACCAATTATATCAATAACTACAAACTTCCCAAAACCTTTAAATATCATAAACACCTATTTTGAAAACATGATTAATGTAAAAATACTTGAAGAAAAAGAGAATCCAATTCTGAAAAGAAAAGATATATTATTAATG
>JAFCCM010000106.1 GCA_017610225.1 Candidatus Aenigmatarchaeota archaeon
TGGTTATATCGTAATCTTTATCAGGCTTGACCAGAAGTTCTGCCTCTTCTAATGTGGTTAGGAGTTTGGCGGCATTCACAAACTGTGCTTCTGCCGGGCTTGATGTTTCGGTTGCAACCTTTTCTAGTTCTGTCATGATTTTTACTCCTTCTTATTATTATTATTATGGTTAATAAATGAAACATGCCTAGTCATTTCAGTAATTAATATATATAGATAGTTGAATTATAAATGAGAACATAATATAAATTGGTATTTTATATAGGAGGTATAATATTGTTTAGTATAAAAAATTCTTTTGCAAATTGTTCAGTGTGTCCATTATTAGATGCACCTTCATGTATCCTTGAGACAAATTGTGAAGATGATTTATCAAAAGTTGATATTGTTTTTGTAGCAGAAAATCCGGGAAAAAATGAGGTAGGTGCGGGTGTTCCTCTTATTGGTAAAGCAGGAAAAATGTTTAGAAAATATTTCAAGAAATTTGGAATTGACAAAATGAATTACCTACTAACTAATTGTGTTTTATGTCAAACATTAAATTCGGATGGAACAACAGGAAATCCAACAGATGATGTTATTGATTTATGTAAAATAAATTGTACTAATATTATAAAAATATGTAATCCGAAGTTAGTCATTATTATGGGGTCAAGCCCAATGTCAGCTTTTGGTATTGCTAAGTCTGGTATTACAAACATACATGGTAAAGTTACAGAGTGTAATGGATTTAAAACTATGGTCATAGTTCATCCTTCATTTGTCAATAGGCAAATAAAAATATGGGAACCGAAGTTTGAAGAAGCACTAAGTCAAATTGCTTCCATGTTAGGTGGTAAAACTAAAATTGGTTCAGGCACACATATAAAATCAATGGGACAAGGTATATTTAGATATAAGATACCAGAACATTTTTATACAGACGATTACCGACTTATTGATGTCCAATTTCTTAATAAAACACAGCAGGTTTTATATATTTTTAGAGACAAGGATAATAATAAAGTTTTTCATAAAGCAAATGATAATTATGTATGTTATCAAATTCCTAAAGATATTCCTGCTAAAAAAATCTTACCATATGATAATTTGAATCAAGTAATGATTAAATATAAAGATAGATATAATCTTGATCCGGAAATTACATATGAGGGTGATGTCAGAATTACAGTAAAGCATGCAATGGATTATTATCATTATAGTAAGGACGAAGCTAAAAAAGTTGAATCAAATATAATGTATTTTGATATTGAGGTTGATACAGGGAAAGAAAAAATTTTTCCAACTCCAATTGAAGCTAAGTTCCCAATAAATATGTTGACCTCAATCTTTAATGGAAATAAAATTTGTTATGTTCTGGATAATAAAACTGAACCGATAACACAAAGAGATGATGTTATATATAAAATTTTTGATAATGAAAGGAAACTTATACAAACATTCATTAAAGATTTAAAAGAAGTAGAACCAGATTTTATATCTGGATGGAATGCGATTGCATTTGACCTTGAATATATTTATAATAGATTGCCACAAATTGGAATCAAACAAACTTCGTTTTCGTCGTTTGGTGAATTTTATGTAGATGGATCTAAATATGTTTGTCATATTCCTGGAATAGTAGCGATTGATCAGGACTTTTTATATAAAACATTTACATTTACAAAGATGGAAAATTATAAATTAGGTTTTATTGCACAGCATGAATTGGGTGTTACTAAACTTGATTTACCATTACCATTCAATGAGATGTATTGGAAAATGCTCAATACTACGATAGATTATAATATTAGAGATACTGAACTATTAGAGAAACTCGATAATAAACTAGCTCATATTAATCTATTAAACGAACTTAGAGTTATATGTAATACAAGTTTTGATTCAGTATCATCATTTGGTCAGACCGATTCATTGATGGTTTCATATTTGAGGAATAAAGGAATAGCATCAAAAAATGCTGATCCACATATTAAAAAAGAAAGCTATCTAGGTGCATATGTCCATGAACCAGTACCTGGGGCATATGATTGGATTACAGATTTTGACTTTGCATCGCTATATCCAAGTCTTATGATTACATATAATATTGGTATTAATAGTTATGTAATGAAAACAAAAGATCCAAATTTGGGATATGAAATTACATATAGACCTGAAGCATTACCTGAGAAAATTAGAATTATTATTGATCCATTATATGAAAAGAAAGAAGTTGACATTACTCCAGAACAATTATTGAAAAAAATAAAAGATAATAATTTAGTTCATACTATTAACGGTTGTTTCTTTCAACCACATAAAAAAGAGCTTTCCGTATTTGGTGAGGTTGTTGATATGCTAATGACTTCAAGAGAGAAATACAAAAATAAAATGTTTAATGCGATTGAAGCAAAAAATAAAGATGAAGAATTTTTTTATTATACAAGGCAGCTAGTTTATAAGGTTTTAGCCAATACTTTATATGGTGTTATAGCAAATAAAGCATTTAGATTTTTTGATGTATCATTAGCAGCGGCAATTACATTAAGTGGTCAGGAAGCATTAAAAACATCAATTATTGAAGCCGATGCTTATATGAGACATTTAAATACAGGAAATCCTTATGTTTCTCCAGAACCATTATCGAAAAAAGAAATATATAGTGATGCAATGCCAGAACGTGGCAATGAGTATATTATTACTGGGGATACGGATTCAATTTTCTGTTGTTTTCAAAACTTTAAAGATACATCAGTAAAAAATATTCATAAAATGTGTAATAAAATTGAGACATTTTTGAATGATGATAAAATTGTTGAGGTTGTTAAAAAACATAAAGTTGATCTTGATTATAATAGATTGAAATTAAAAAATGAGTTGGTAATTTCTCGTGGATTATTTCTTGCTAAAAAACGATATGCAATTCGTGTAATTAATAATGAAGGGAAAGATGTTGATAAAATTAATTATATGGGTGTTGAAATTAAAAGATCTGATTACCCAAGAGAGTCAAAGAAATTTTTATCTGAATTAACAGAGTTGATTTTAAAATCAGAGAAGTTTAATTTTGGCAAAACATTTGAGTTTGTTTCAAGACGAGAAAGAGATTTTCAAAAATTAATTTTAGAAGGAGACAAATCAATCGCTAGACCTGTGACATGGGGAAAGAAATTGAAGGATTATAAATTGGTCCCTCAGGCGGTTAAGGCCATGATAGCATGGAATGAAATTATGTATGATATTCATAATAAGGGCACTAAAGCATATATGTATTGGGTAAAGGGCGTAGACTTTGATAAAATACCTGATGCCACAGAAAGAGAAACAATAAGACAGAAGTATTCAAAATTTATTGGTGAAGGTAAGAAGTTAGAAGTGATTGCTATTCCAGATGAGGAATCAAAATTGCCAGTGTGGTTTATTCCTGATATGAAATCATCATTGAAATTTTCGTTTATAGATAGATATGAATTAATGCTAAAACCATTAACAGAAGTTAAACAGAAAACAGCACTTCTTACTATATAAATAGAACAAAACAATAGTGAAAGGAGTATAGAATGACAGACAAAAGAATAAATTTAATTGAGAATTTTGTCAGCTGGCAAGGCGAGGGTCCTGATAGCGGGCAAGCTATGATTATTCTAAGATTTAAAAATTGTAATTTGAATTGTCCTTGGTGTGATACTAAAGTTAAGATGAGAATTTCAGCTGAGGCACCTCATTCCTTGCAAGATATACAGAATAATATTATTAAATCAAGAGCAGGAATCCTGATTACGGGTGGGGAACCAACCATTAATAAGCATTTTAAAGATGCCTTATTATTAATTAATGATTTAGAATATCCTATCGCAAATATTGAATCAAATGGCCATCATTTACACCAACTAATCTCAAGTGCAGATCCTACCAAAAATGTTCACTATATATACTCTCCAAAAATTTTCACCACTGATGAGCTTGAATCAGCAAAAGCTCGGACTACCTTATTATTAACTTCATATTCAGATGTTATTTATGTAAAAATAGTATATGAGGATAGACCGGAAATAATTCAATATATTGAATGGTTAAGTAATTTCGTTGGAGATGATATAGCGAGTTTTAATAAGGTTTGGTTAATGCCGGAAGGTACAAATAGAGCTGATTTGATTAGGAATGCAGGAAAAGTTTTTGATATTTGTGAAAAATATAGATTTAATTTTTCATCACGAAGTCATGTCATATATAGTTTCGTATAATTTGAAGGGAGGTGTTTACAATTAAAAGTTACCATAAATATTATCACCCAGATGAACATTCTGGAATTTGTGTTGTAAAACGCAAAGGCGAAAGCGTCGAAAG
>JAFCCM010000034.1 GCA_017610225.1 Candidatus Aenigmatarchaeota archaeon
TGGAGCTGGATTATTTGGTTATGCTGCTAGTAAAGTATCTAAAACTAAAATTGGACAAAAAGTTGGTGCTAGTGTTGCTGGTATAGCAGCTAAAAAAGCAATGAAAACTGCAGCGGTTAAAGGTGCTGGTAAAGTTGCATCTAAGGCAATTCCTGGATTAGGTATTTTAGCAGGATTAGGGTTTGCCGCTCATAGATTGATGAAAGGTCAATTTATTGAGGCTGGATTAGAATTAACTTCTGGATTAGCAGGCGGCGCAGCAATTTTATCTGGTGGTACTAGTTTTTTAGCTATGGGAGCAGCAGAATCAGCTTTAGCATATAGGGACTATCAAAGATCTAAAGGAAAATATGATAAGAGTAAAAAGCATAAAAATTTAGATAAATCAATGGTTAAAAAGATTCAAGCTATTCAACAATCAGTTGGATCATATCTTCCTATATTTGCTGGGTTTACCGGATCAGCTACTGCAATGCTTAGTGCTGCTTATTTAAATAAATATAGTGTTAATAATCCAGATGCATTAGTGAAAGCTGCTAATCAAATTACTGGTGTTAGTAAAAAAGCTTGGATTAAAGCTGGTGGAGATGAAGCAGTTTACGCTGGAGCATTAGTTATTTCTAAAGGTAAAAACAAACTAAAAGAAATGTGGAATAAGAAAAGTAAAATGTTTGGTTCTATTGGAGAAACTGCTACTGATTTATATGATAAAGCAAAAGATTTTGCTATAGTAGAAGAAGTAGAAGGTATGTATAGTAAAACTAAAAAATATGCTAACAAAATGGGTAAAGCAGCATTGAAAATGACTACTAAAATAGATATTAAAGATAAAATTAGTGATGCTAAAGATAAAGCTAAAGATATGTATTCAGGTTTTAAACAAAAAGCAATAAACGAAATGCCAACTTTAATATCAAAATTAGGTGACAATATAACTAGTTCATTTATGAAATTTGGAAATTTCTTAAGTGATTCAATTGGTGATCCAAAAGAACATTTAAAAAATATGAAAGAAAAAGTTTTTAAAGGAATATCAATTGCAAGAGATTCATTAGGTTCTATATATACTAAATTACATGATTTATTTCTATTAACTAAAATGCGTGTAGAAATGGAAATAAAGAAATTAAAAGATATAAAAGACAGAGCCAAAGAGAAAAAGAAGAAAGGTTTATTTAGTTGGTTTGGTAAAGCCGCTACAAAAGAATTTGTTTTTCCTAATTTTTTATCTCCTTCAGCAAAAATATCTGCTGGAGCTGGTATTGGATTTGAAATGGGAGGCAGTAAAAATACAACTACAGATGTTTTATTAAGAGGACATGGTGGAGAAACTGGAATCATTGGTGCATCAGGAAATATGAGTTTTGTATCCCCAGATAAAGTTAGAGAAAATCTTTTTGGAGGACTAGGAATTAATTCGAAAAAAGTTGCTTCTATGAGTGCTGGTAAAGATATATTAAAAATGAAACAAGATGGTATACTACAAGATAGTATAAATGGAATGAAAGATACAATGAAACAAACTTCTCAAAATAGTGCTAATATAATGAGTGCAACAATTGATAAATCTATAAAAATAATGAGTAGTAATAGTAATGTATCTGGTGGTGGTAGTAGTAATTCACAACCATCTAGATCAAGAGATCCATTTATTAATTTAATTTTAAGTGGAAATATAACGTAAGGAGATAAAATGGCTAAATTTATAAGTGATTTTGAAAGGTGGCTTAATGGTATTTTTTCTGATCCAACACCACCTGGTCAACTAGTATCTTTAGATGGTATGATTTTTGGGATGCCACCATCTACACATATAAGCAATACAGTTATACATAATTCTATGCCTACGGCAACAATAATTCCATGTGAACCAGAATTTAGTTCTGGAGCTTCATTATTTACATTAGATCAACATAAAGGATGGGAAAAATATCAAGAAATTTTAAAAAGTGTTGGTTTTACAATGGGGAATTCTAATAAAGTAAAAGTTTCTTATATAGTTGATAGTTTTCCCACAGATACATTTAATAATGAATACGGTGAGACAATATTTGACAGAATGTCTTCTGGAGTTTCATCCACAGTGGGGGATTTTTCTCAAATACTTGGTTTAACTAATATAAAAGATTTAAAGAATTTAGTAAAAGCAGCTCCTGGTGGAGGATCTATTACCGCAGGTGGGAATAAAATGAGTAGTATGTATAGTGACTTTATTGATACTTTAGAAAAAAATGGACATGATAGAGGTGCTAGTGTTGCTAAAACTTTTGGTAGTAGCATAGCTGCTGCTGCAACAGGATCAAGAATTGATTTTCCTCAAGTTTGGAAAAATAGTAGTTTCACTCCATCATATACTATGACCATTAGATTATATAATCCTGATCCTGGTAATCCAGAATCAACAAAAAAATATATTGTTGGTCCAATAGCTGCTATATTAGCTTTAGGATTACCAAAAGTTGGCAATAAAGATGTAGCTAGTTATAAATGGCCATTGTTTTGTAAAGTTATTTCTCCAGGTATATATAATTTAAATTCAGCTTTTATAAGCAGTATATCTATTATTAAAGGTGGAGAACAACAAAATATTGCTTACAATCAAGCATTGGGAATGTGTGATATTAGAATTGAATTTGGAAGTTTATATAATAGTATGATATCTGGGAAAGGAAGTAATAATTATTCAGATAAAAGACCTACTTTAGGTAATTATTTAGAAGTATTAGGTGGAAAAAATTTCGTTGGGGCAGATTCAATTATTAAAACTTATAATAGTAAAGATACATACAAAGGAAATATATCTTCTATTAATCTATATGGAACTAATAAATCCAATGTAGTGGTAGAGGATAAAGATTCTTCAATAGGTAGTAGAATAAAGGATTCTGATTCTGATTCTGAAAGTTATTTAATAGGTAACTCTAAAGAATTTTTGAAAATATCTTAAGAGGACGGAAGAAAAGTGAAAAAGAAGAAACTGATGTTTAACAAATTGAATTTCTCATTGATAAAGTAATATAATATGCTAAGTATAAATTAATTAAAGATTGAGTTTGTTTAGTTAATTTATTATATTCTTTATCGAACTTTATATCTTTAATAATATTTCTAATTAGAATATTGATTTGTTGTTTAAAATAAACTAACGCTTTGGTTCTCTTAACAGCCATTAATACTCTAACATTTTTATAAAATTGATCTCCACATAAATGACCAACCTCTGATAATTCTTTTACAAATAGTTCAAGAATAAGTCTTATATTATCTTCATGTTTAATATTAGTCAAACTTTTTGATAGGGAAGTAGCTAATGATGCTCTAACTTTAGTAAGAGTTCTTGCATCATTGACCGCTTTAGAATCAACAATCTTATAAACAGTTAAACTTTTAACTGTATCATTTATTACTCTGCTTGATTTTTCTAACTGTTGATATTGAATAGAGTCATCATTTTCAATAGGATTTTTCATTGCTGATCCATCTTTACTAGCTTTATAATATATCTCAGCAAAACTTTTTAAACTTTGAGAAATTCTAGTTCTGCATTCAGTTATAAATTTCGTAATTTCTTCAAGATTTCCAGTCTTTAAAGCATGACCATATCTTTTATTCATTTCACATGATAGAAAAAATAGAGAACCAGGAATAGTTTTTTCTCTTGAAAATAAATGAGTTTTAGCTAAGTTTTCCATAGCATATTTAAACACATCCTCATTACAAAATTTCAATTGTTTATGAATTAAATTAGTATAATTTCTAATGATATATATTATTAGCATTGATTTATAAGCAGTAACTTGTCTGCTTTTATTTAAAGTAACCATAAGAAATATATAAAAATTAGATATTGGATCTCTATGTAATTTCCATTTAGAAGCAGGGGTTCCTTTATAAAACCTTTTTACAAATGTGGTAATATCTTTTTCTTTTAACTTACATATATACAATAATTCATAGTAATATTTTTTTAGTGATGGATAGTAACATGGTTCCGACAAACTAGATAATTCTGCAGCTGCAATCTTATGCAAAGTTCTTTTTAACTTATTTAAATCAATATTAGCTTCTGAATGTAATATTTCCATAATTTATTAATCCAATGTAAAAATTTTAATTATAATATCATCTTCTATAAAATGCATCCACTCAGGTGTATATTCTAACAACTCTTGTTGCTCAAAATCATCAATATTATAATCAAAGAATATGCCACTTTCTGGCTGTAATAACCTACAATGAGAAACTCCATTAACATTATGAACCAGATCAATAATTTTAGAACGTCTTATTATTAATTTTGGACCAAAGTCTGCTTTATAATAATTATAAATTGCTGACCTAATATTTGCTATAAGAGTTGCTTCTTGAATAGATGAATCATTAATTTTAAATACTTCCAAAGATATTTTTAAAGGAATATTATATATTGGTTTTTTCCAACCAAAATCAGTGTATATATAATTACCAGCTTTATTTAGATCATCTGGAGAAGTAACATATGCAATATCACTACTTTTTGGTTTTATAAATGTCCATATAGTAGCAGCAACATCATCATCAACACATAAAGCAATTTCATCTCTGTGACCATTCCATGCACCACCTTCATTTCCTGATACTATATATCTATCCGCTAAATTAGGAGAAGGAGGAATTGAAGTTAACCCTAAGTTTACAATAGGTAAAGAAGTAGGATCATTCTTTAACATATTTTTTGACTGACCGGTTGTATTACATAATTTTATATTGATAAAATCAGTTAACATTCTATAACTTTTAAATTCAGCTGATCCTAAAAATGCTTGTAATACCTGACTTTCAAAATCAACCTTGTTTATACCACCTTCATATTCTATTGGTACACCTGGTATACCAGTTCCAGGTACTTGCGTGCCCATATAATATGATTTTAAAATAACAGGTATATCATATATAATTGTTGCAGTACCATTGTCAAAAGTATTTGATATCATATAAGTTTTTAATTCTTGTCTAAATACAAACTCTGCAGAATATTGACCTATAAGAGGTTGATATGTTAATGCAACTGGATTACTAATAGTAAAATAGTAAGTTTGAGGTCCTTTAGGAATATCCATATAATCAGAAAATAAATAAATAAATTTACCACCACCAGTTGCAGGTAAATTTGTCATTGCAAATGTATCATTAGTTGATATAATTTTCATTTCACATTCACAGTTAGAAAAATCATCCTCACTTGAATAATATGATAATTCAAATAATGCTGATGATGTACCATCATTAGTAATTTCTAAATTGTTTAAATGAAAATGATATAGTTCTTGTTCACTATGTCCCCAACTTTCAATTAAAGTAGGAACTATTTGAATTTGTCTCATTATATAATGATAATAAGCAACTTCATTTTGTTCATCAACTGTCATTTCAAACAATGTTATATATTCAATATCATCTATAACTATAATTTTATCTCTTGGAATATAAGTTGTACCATAAGGTTCAATAGTATAAGTTCCATTTCTTGTAGGAACAATTTCATTATCAAACTCAAGAATAGTATATAATTGAATTTCATTTACTTTTAAATCTGATCTTTTTAATACAGGTATAGAATTAGATTTAATTGGTGCATCAGGAATAACAACATCAAAATTTTTATAATCTTGCTCTGAAACTAATCTATTTAAACTAACCAAACTTTTAATTGAATTATCTCTAATTTCTTGCAAACTTTCTTCATCTGTTCCATTATAAGCAGGTGATGGATTAATAATATTGTAATCAACTATTTCAGTTACTCCACTTTGTTGAGTATAAATTTTTCCACCAGATGTTATAGAACCAGCAATAACATTTCCATCTTCTCCATCAGTTACATTTATGTGAGCAATTACAGTTGACCCTGGTAAAGGTTGTTGGCCAATAAGTCCATTACCAAAGTATATTCTTCTTCCTTCAGGAGATACTCTTAAAACATAACCATAATCAGAATTGCTCATTAAATATAAACTGTTAAATCTTTCATACAATCTACCGGTATCTTCTGCTGAAGAATCAGGATCTCTAACATATATTTCCATATCTGCAACTTTACCATCAATAGAAACATTAATATCTGTAAATTGATATGGTTGTAAATCTTCATCAATTGTAAACTCTTGAACAGTGGTTTTATATTGTCGGGTTGGCAATAAAAATTGAAAATTAGGATTTTCAGATGTTGTATCAATATTAACTGGAACATTAAATACTTTTCCTTCTTGTTCTGCTGATATTAAAATAGATGTATTATTAATTACATTAACATTAACATTATAATAAGTTATAAAAGATTTATTATCATTAGTTTTAAATTCAAAACCATTAGGAATATTAAATATTGTATTTGGATCATTGAACGAAAGATTAACAGTAATTAATACATTTGCTACTGCATATTTAGTCTCAAGCGGATTATACCCAATAAATGAACTTAAATTATGGATAGATTCTGGTAATTGAGCTTGAGTTAGAAAAAACTCATTATAGATATTGCTTTGATAGAACATTAAGTTAGAAGAAAGGGTAGTAAAAATATCTATAATATATGATAAGAATGAAGATTGGGTTAAATCAACATTATTCAATTCCATATATTGTTGTAGAAATTCTATTACTTGTACTCTAATAGCATCTCTTGATGCATATATTATATTAGATACTGGTGTAGTCATATTTACCTCTATGTTTCTATAAGACCTGCGTTATCATTCCACATGTCTACTAGATTAGTTTTAAGTTCTTCATCTTTAGCTAACATTCGAGCTAAAGTTGTTGCTTCCTCTACAGTGTGAATTTTTTTATCATAATCAAAAAATACGTATGTATCTTCTGTTTTTTCTTCTAACTTATTAGTACCTTTACTTTCATAAACTTTACATCTTAATTTCCAATATCTCTTCTCGGTATTTGGATAAGGTTCAACTCCAGTTACTTTAAATAATGGATATGTATCATTTTGTGATTGTAAAAATTCTGACTCAAATTTAATTATATCATTAGCGTATGGAGTTATACCATAAATAGATGGAAATACAACACTGGTTTCTTGTTCTTTCACTAACCCAATATCTGAGCCATCAAATCCAGTAGCAATTTCTTCTGAAAAGTAAACAGGAAGTAATAAATATTTATCCCATTTCATTCCAGATAATTCTCCTGTTTTTTCATAAGCACCACCATACATTTGTTGCTTGTCCCAGACTGTTGTATCTTTATTTATGTTCCAATAGGTTGTTAAAAAAGCAACTCCATGCTTACTATAGTAGTCTAGAACGAGTTCTTGATATTCTTTAATATACTCATATAATTGTTCCAAATTTTGCATAATTTTACCTCTTTAAAACGGATAAGAATTTAGATAGTAAAGGTTTTATTATTGTTTGTTTTTTTAAAGCTATCATTCTTAATTGAACAGGATTATCAACAAGTTTATCATCTATAACTAGTTTAAATTTGCCTGTTATTTCATACATATTAATATTACCTTTACTATATTCTAAAGAATGAAAAATAGTAAGATGACTATTTATATGTTTTCCTTTTTTCTTTAATAAAATTTTTAATTGAGAAATAGATTCATTTGAAATATTACAAAAAATTTCTTCTATTAACATAAAATTTTCAGTTTTTTCATATCCATCAATAAACTCACTAATATATTCAGATGGTGCTCTTAAAAGTAATTGAGCAATTTGGTTACCATTTTTTAACTGTCCTATGAGATTTAAAACCCAGAATGATTTTTCCATCTCAATAATCAATATATGGACATTACCAATATGTTTCTTAGTAAATATTCCTTTATATGTTTTTAAGATTCCATAAATAATTCTTTTTCTCATAAGTTTTTCCTAATGTTAATAGATCAAATATATATAAAATAGGTTTATAAGTTATTAATATCATTCTAAAATAAATGGTAAAAAAAGTGGTTCTTAGTATATATCATGAACCACTTTTAGTTTGTTTCTAAGACTCCATATTGATAAATTGTTTATCATAAATTACAGTATTTAATGTTTTATTACTATTATCATACTCAACACCAATACTTAAAATAAAACCATGTCCATCAGGCATAAATGAAACATCTATACTTGTAATATAAGCTCTGTTATCATATTTCATTAATCTAAATCTTATTTCTTCTTTTATACCTTCTACAGTAACTTCATCAGCAGGTTCAAAAATATACTTATATAAATCACTACCATAATCAGGGTTAGACATATAAGTTCTAGTTTTAGTTAATAAAATATTATTCCAAGAATTTAAAATAACATCAAAATCTTTTACAGAAGAAAATTCACCAGAGGATGATATCACCGGAATAAAATCAAGTATTCTTCCTTGTGAACCAACTATGTTTAAATTGAATTTTTCTAAAATAGAAGCCATTATTTTTTCCCTTCTTCTATCATTGTAAGTTTTTGATCTTCTATATCTGCTTTCCATTTTAGAAGATCATTAAACCTTTTAACAGGCATTAACATTATATCAATATAGCCCATATGTAACATTTCAATGGCTGCAAATATAGAATCATTTAACATGGTTTTATATTCATCTATTATATTATCCTGAGTATACCATGCGAAAGAACTGGGAAACCAAATCGATATCCACATCCTCTTCCGCGCTACAATGCGGACAAAAAGTTTTCATTTTTAAGTCAACTCCATATTTTCCAAATGCTTTATTGTATGCTTCATGAATAACTCTTTTATCTCTTGCAGGTAAAGTTAAATAAGCATCAAGTATATCTGATCTATCATTATATACTTTAGGTTTTGTTGATTCTTCTATATCTTGTTCAAAACTATCAATAATTAAAGTTTCTGTAATTAATTCAATAGAAGATCCTAATCTATTACTTAAATTTTTAATTGCATTCATTTCATCTAACAAAGATGGTTGTTTAATAACAACTGTAATACCTTTTGAAACTGGTAATTTAACTTTAGTTGTTTTTTTTAGAATATCTTTTCCAGGATACATATTAAATTGAAATGTATCAGATGCTTGAATAGTAACAGGGTATGTTTTACCACATGAAGAACAATTAATATCATAGTTTCTTACTTCTTCATATGTTATATGGTATAATCCATATAGTAAAGCATCTCTATCCTTTAATGTACATACTGCAAGAAAGTCTTTAAACTCTTTAATTGCTGCAGGTTTTTTAACAATTGTTTCATAAATGCAAGTGTTTAAATGTTCAGTAATTTTGTTTGGTGAAACTAAACTACCTTTCATTTTTTCTTCTTCAGAAACATTTAAACTTCTTACATTAAATGACAACTTTGTATGAGGTGTGATAACTTCATACTCCGGATAATTTAAATCAAAGCCTTTAAACATTTTTAATCTCCCTTTCCTTCATATCTAATTAATAAAATTCAACTTATAGTTTATCTTGTTTTAGCTGTAATTTGCTAATTTTAGACTGTAAGCTCTTTTTACAATTTTCAGAATTTTTAGCTTTAGAACAAGAAGATATTCCACTTCTTAATTTTGCAATTCTCATTCTCATTGCTTTATTCTGTAAATTTTTCATACAAGCAGCTTTTTCAGGTTTACCATTACACATTCTAGCATTTTTGCTTATATAATTTTTATATATTTTTGCTGCTGCAAATGCTATTAGTGCAGCTGCTGCTCCTGCGCTCATTCCTATAGCTATTTTTCCCAAAGTACCCTTATTAACTGTATCTACAGCTAATTTAGTTGCCGCGTCTGTTCCCTTTTTTAAAGTTGACTTAGCTGTTTTTCTAATAGAACTTAATCTTTTAAAAAGCGATTGAGTAAATTTTGGTTGATCCCCAATTTCATTTAAGAAATTTAATACTGGTTTACATGATGATATATTATACTCAGCAATTGGACCCATCTTTGTAATGATATTTCTAAGTAGTTTATAATTTAAATTTTCACAGGCTATATATTGAAATGTGTTCCATATTTTTTTCTCTTCAATTGTATTATATTTTTCATCTGGAATTTCATTATTAACAATAATACTCATGATTTGATAATCGGATGCTTCATTTTGAATAAAATAATTAAAATCTTTTTGAGGATGCATCTCACATATAGTATCTCTACATATACTGAGAAACAATAAAGAATTTGATATATTAACCATGAAACCTCCAACAATAAAAAAAATAGTCGGACCCTTTTACAAGTTCGACTATTTTATATATTTAAAAAAAATTATTTTTTTTTAGATTTCTTAGCTTTTCTTTTTTTCCAAGCTTTATAAGCAAGATAAGCTGCACCAGCACCAAGAGCTGCTCCACCAACACCTTTAGCAGATGCTTGTTGACCAGGAGTCATACCTTTCCAAGATTTTTGTGTAGATTTAACTCCTTTGCTAACAACATTTTCAGCGCCTGTTGCAATTTTTTCACCAGTAGATGCTATTCCAAGTGCTCCTTTAACTCTTCTTTTTGTTGAGTTAGCACGCCATTTTAATTTTAACTTATTTCTTTTATCTTTCATTTTATCTGAAAATGTTTTTCTACCAGTAGGTTCTCTAACACCTCTCTTAAAAAACTCTTTAGTAGTTTCTTTTTCTTTTAATGCTTCTTTATAAAAACCATTATGTTGATGTAATTCCATAATAGGTTGAGCTGAACTAAGACCATATTCACTAATAGGACCCATCTCAAAGATAATTCTATCAATATCCTTTTCATCAAATCCTTCCTCTATAGCAAAATAATCATAAGCTTTAACTATATCTTTTCTAAAACATTCCCAAACAACTTGCTCAGAAATATCATCAAATTTATCTTCAGGCATTTCACCTAAAGTAACTAAATGAATAACTTCATAATCAGAAGCTTCATTTTGAATATAATCTTTTAGCTCTGTTTTTTCTTTTATTGAAGACTCATCTATTGATTCACAAACACTTTGTCTTGCAAGTTTAAGAAACAGCAGAGATTCAATTAATGGATGTAACATAATATTCCTCCTACTTAATTATTTTAATTTTTTTCCATAATTGTAAATTTCATTTTTAGCTTTATCAGTATTTGGTTGATATAATGATTTGATTTTTTCGTATACCCAATTTTCATGCCATACGTAATCAACATTAAATTCAATCTCAACATCTAATTTACCAATACTTTCAACATCGCTAGCATATAAATCAGCAGGATCTTTAGTTGGAAATACACCATCATAAGCTGCATAATATTCGATAGTTTTTCCATCTGGAGCGGTTGTCCAGTAATATAAAACTGCAGAATAATTTGTTTTAGTATATGCTGTAGTTCCTTCATTTTGATCACTAAGTGGTTCTCCAGCAACACCTGTTCTATAATCACGCATCATTTTAATCCATCTATGCATAATAGTAGTTACAGGTAAACCTTGCATTTCTTGAAATTTAACTGATACTGAATTACCATAGTCAAGATTACCAGGTACAGCCCATTTTACTCCACCAAGTCCAGTAAACTCAACTTTGTTTAATGTTCCACCTGGAGGTGTTACTCCAGTACATGTTGCAGCTAAAATCAATGGTGTTTCTGATTGATTTAAACCACCTGTTACTGGTTCACTATCAAATGGAATATTTGGCATTTTATCAAACCAAATAAAGTGATATCCTGTAATATATGGATCTGCAACTCCAGTAGTATGTCCGCCCCATCTTCTTGATAGAACGTTGCTTTGTACATTTGAGAAAGCATGTTTTAAACTCATATCGTATCCTCCACGTTATTTTCTTTTCTAGTTTTAAAATCCTTTTTGGATCATCAGGACATGTTTTGCGTCAATTCGTAGAATTATAATTATTCATAATACAGTTCTGATTAATATATTCTTTATATTTTGTTCTAAATATTATGTCAACTAGTTATTTAAAAATGATAGCGGATTAAACTCCCTACCTGTTGATATTATCTAAAGATAGGGAGTTAATGATAATTTATTTTGACTTATCGTTTGTAATTGAAAGAGCCCGGAAATCCTTAAGTTGATTACCTAATTGCATGCTAAGTTTTCTTGCTTGTAGTGCTTTAGTTTTACTACCACGACCGTCTTTTCCACCTTCCGCTAATTCTGAAAATGCATCAAAGGCTTCTTTTAAACTCTCAATTGATTCATCATATTCTATTAAACTCATAGCTTCCTCCTAAAAAAAATTAATTGATTAATTACCTATACTACTGTATGATTTAATATATGTTCTTATTAAAATACTATATCAGTGTGTATACGGAAAAAACAGGAAATAGAAGACTTTAACATATCCTATTCCCTGTTTGTTAATTATTTAATGAAGAAATTTAAACTAATTTTTTCTGCAACTCTAGTAGGTTCTAAAGTAATATTAACATGAAAAGTTTTAGTTTTAATTTCATATGCAGTAGCACCAACCTCAACATTAAAGCTATAAAGACCTCTTCTAGATTTAATATTATCAAGGAATTGTACTATTCCACCGGCTACTTGACTCCAAGTGATTTGATCATTTTGCTCAAATATAAAGAAACGGCAATATTGTTCAAGAGCACGTTTGCAATATAGAACAAGTCTTACAATATTCAAGTCTTGTAATGCACTTGGTTTAGCTTGAGAAGTCAATTGACCCCAGTTAGTATATCCTGGGTTGAACTTAACAATTGGATTTAATTGTTTTAAATACATTTGATCTCTTTGACCTAATCTTGGATTAAATCTAAGTTCTTTAATTGTATCAATTGAAGCTCTATTAAAACCAGCAGCAGCAAACCAAATCTCAGCTACATTATCATTTCTTGGTAATAAATATGACATATGAAATACTGGAGAGAACCATATATCTTGTCCAGTAAATGAATCATACACTTTATTATACTCTTCATAAATAGAACAGAAATAATTATTAAATGTATGAACATCATTACGTTTAGTAATTGAATTAGTATATGATGAGTTATCACCATTATCCATAATTGCTACACAATCACGTCTGGTTTGAACTAATGTTGAAATACTAGTTTTAACATCAGAAGGATATCCACAATCAAATACTATTGAAAAATAAATATTTTCTTGGTCTAATAAATCATCAACTGAACTTGAACCATCGACTGAACTAGTTAATTGACCAAGATAACCTTGAGATAATAATTGAGTAGCAACCACAGTATCTAAATCACCACTAGCAGTTAAAAGACTTCCATCACTACCTTTCTTTAATGGAACAGGTTCTGATGATGTAAAAGCTGCTGCTACTAATGCAAATGATTTTTTAATTGTATAAGTAATTTCGCCAGTTTCATCAAACAATGAAGTATCACCAATCCAATTTCTAGCACCACTTAATATTCTATCATTATATACTTCAATGCTATCTTCATCAGCATTCAAACCACCACACCATCCTTGAAGTTTATTACCACGTTGATCAGTAGCTTCTATACAATAAGCATAAGGAAAAGCTGTAGAAATCCAATCAGTAAAATCTTGTTTAGTATCAGTTATTGATGCTGCACCAGTAGATTTATCAACTGAAACGGTACCAATTTCTTTATCATAAACTTTAATTAATGTATCATAACCACTTGACATAATTTCATCACCATCAGTAGTCATTTCACATCTTAAAACACTTGAATAATTATTAAGAACATATTGAATCCAAATAGAATCGCCAGAGTTATCTCTAGCATTAGGATCAAATGATAATTCAAATGATTCTACTATAACTTCTGTACTATCAGCTTGTTTTTCATAAACATCAAGAACATAAATTCCGTCTAACATTGGGTTAGCATGAGCTGTTAATCTTACACTAATACCATTATAATATTCTCCTCTACCAATTGGATAAAGAATACATAGTGGATAAGTATCTCCAACTTGAGCTAATCCTGTTCTTAATTCATAAATATTATTAATATCTGTTGAATTGATATTATTTAATGATACTGTAGCAGTAGAATCAGTTGCAGCTAACTCAACATTAATTCTTATATTTGCATATGATGCATCATCTGGCATACATCTAATAAAGAATAATGATCCAGATTCTCCTAGATAATTATATGCACAATACATACCTTGCCCATAACTTTTTCCATATTCAGTGATATTAGGTTCACCAAATTCAGAAATAAGTTCAGCTCTTCCACCGATAAATTTTAAAACGTTGTCTTCACCTTTTTTGGTAATACCACAAATTAAACCAATTGTGCTTGGTACTGCTGCAACATAAGTGCTTAAGTCAGTGATTGTAGTATATACACCTGGTGATATTGGACTTGCCATAATGTTTCCTCCTTATAACGGATTCTTATTAAATTGTCTGTTTGTCTTTTTTCCGCTCTACATAAGTTTGAAAATCCTTTTTGGAGGTATCTCTAAGTTAACCTTCATAATTTTTTTACTAGCAATATAAATACCAATAAAATACTAATTGTCTAGTATCATCTTTTACAATACTAGGAAATGTAACTATACTAAATATGTGCCATGGACCAGTTGATCCACCAACATCACTATCAGAAGTATATAAACCAGCTTCATTTAAATTATAACCATTGGCATGATCTACTGATATTGTTGTAGTAACTTTTAATATTAGCCATTTATCATCGTTTAAAATATCCTGTTGAAATTCTATTGTATCAAAAGGATGTTTGTAATATTGTCCGTTTCTTAAATCTGAACAACTTGAATCAGTTGGATGTAAAGGAATTTCACTTGCTAAACCTGTTATTGTGTTTACAGGTACATTTGGATTTAATGGATCTCCAACTGGAGTTCCTCCATTTCCTAATCCAAACCAATTAAGAAATTCATCCTCATCCGGAGCGATGTTTGGATTTTTGATATTACATAATCTAGATGCTATCCATTCACGACCAACATATAGAACTAAGTTACTTTTACCAACCTTTTGTTTAGTTCCATCTTTATCAACAGAATAAATTTCAACATAACCTTCTGGTTTTCTTGATTTCGCAGTCGTACTATTCACTGAATCTTGTATGCACGCTTCACCATAGTTTTCATCTATATTGACCACTATAGTTTCTGGATCTTTAATCTTTTTATCATCCATTATGTAACTCCTTTTATAATCTTTGCGATTCTACTTTAGCTTTATATTTTGTTCTTATTTCTGGATATGATTGGTGACTTTTATAAAAACTTGAACTATATATATTAATATACAATATAACATAATTGTAATTTTAATTTAATAGGAGAGGTGAATGAAACTATCAATTTTTAATCAAGGTTCTAAAAGAATCTCATTAGAAAAATTATTTTCTAATAAAATAATGAAAAAGAAAAAGAAAAATAAAAAAAAATTAATACTTGATCATATATCTAAAATTGATAATGAGCCATTTACTCCAAATGATGTAAAAAAAGTATTTAATGGATATATAGAATTAGATATGATACATACTTATCTTTCTAGGTTATGTGTTAATGGTGTCTTAATAAGACTTAGCAAAGGATTATATATTAAAGGTAATATTTCAGTTGAATCTATAACATCAAAACAATTGATAGAAACTCCAAATAATAGATGGGAAGATAAAAATGGACCAAATAAAATTTTTATAACTGATCTTCAGTATAAGAAAGTTTCTAGATATTTTAATGGAAACTCAATGATTTTATGTGGACCAAATGTTGATCTCAGAATAAGACAAGCTGAATGTATAACAAATGGTAATCATGATTTATATTTAGTTGATAATAATTCAGATATTTTTGATCTAATTAAAACTAAAATAAAAAACTCTGGAAATAAAAATGTTAAACCTATTTTTAAGAATATTTATGATATTAATATTCATCCTCAGTTTCAAGACTTAGATTTTTGTAATACATTGGTATACAAAAATAAAAAAGATAATAAATATTTAGAAACAGGTGAAATTTTAGCATATAGATTAATAAAACAAAAAGAGCAAGGTTATCCAATAGCAGCAATGAATTTTACTTTTTGTGGTAGAAGGTTTAAAAGAAAAATTATTGTTAGACAAATAAATAGTATTTTACATATTTTAAATTCTGCAATAACTGGATTTGACTATAACGTTAAAGGTTGTTCTAAAGGTGTAAAAATAATTCCTGATTCTAATCAAAGTTTTGGATATTATCATATACCAAATTGGATAAACAAAGGTAAAATTTTAGAATTTGATTTCTATACTTATTCTGATACACAAAATCAAATGATTACTTGCTTGATAATTTATAAATTATAATAATGGAGGATTTTTTAATGTTAGACAATGCAATAATTGAAAAAAATAAAAACCACGTGGCTACACCTACAACTGTAAAAAAAGAATCAAAATTAGAAGCAATTGTAATTGAACCATTAAATGGAAAATTTGTTACAATTGATTATAATGAAGAATTCAATGCAAAAGGAGTGAGATTAGTAGCAATTCATTTTAATATGCCTATAGAATTAATAAACTTTTGTTCTGCATATCAAAGAGCTTTAGAAGATGGGAGACTTAAAACATTAATAAAGTCTTATGCTGAAAATGGTGTGTGGCAATCTTTAACTGCAACTATTAATACTTCTAAAAATCCTGTTGATGGAAATCATAGAATTACATGTTTAATTGCAATTGGACATAAAACAATACCGATTGTACATGAATTTGAATTCACAACTGCAGAAGCAGAAGTAGATTTCTTCTTAGAAATAAATAAAATGGGAACTCAGATTAAAGCACCACAATACGTATGGCGAGCTAAATACTTGGCAAAGCATGTTGCAGGATTGCTTTTTTATAAATTAACAGATGAAGATGAATTATCTTTTTTGTTTGATAAAGTTTCTATTGCGGAAAGACCATCGACTTTAAAAAGAATTCCTATCAATTCTGCGTGGCAATTAATTGCAAAATGTGGTTTAGGATACAGTAAAGGGTGGAGAAATGATGAAGAAGAAATATATAATGCAAAGATTAAAGAAATTGGATATGAAATTGTTCTGAATAGAATTAATGAATTTCTAATATTTTTCAATAATTGTTTTGGACCAAAAGAAAGAGGTTCTATATGTTGGAAAGCAAAAACATTCAAAGCATTTATACATTTATTTATACTTTTGAAAAAGAATAATCTGTTAAATACAACTTCAAAATATAAAAGAACAGTCCAAAGAATTTCTAAATTCAATATAGATGAAAACCTTGCTAAAATGGAATTTGGATCTCTTATGACTTGTCTTATTGATAAGTATAATATTAAGAAGAAAGAACATAATAGAATTCTTATCACAAATCCTTTTATAAGAGAATAAACAGAAAAATGAGGGACTCAACTTAATTGCTGAGTCCCTCATTAGTCCATCTTTTATTTTTTTGTTTATTTTTTATGCTTGTAGATTTGTCCCACACTCAGGACAAAATTTAGTTCCATATCTTGATTTAGTTCCACAAGTAGGACATTCTTTTTTAGTTGATACAAATAGAGGAGTCTTTACAGGTTCATCTATCTTATCAGTACCTTTAAGTCTAATAATAATTGTTCCATGATCTTCAATAGTTCCTACATAGGTACTATTAAAATCTTGTTTTAGTTCAGAACCAGGAACTGTTATACCCTCTTCTATCTGAGGTGCTTCACTTGGTCCAAGACTATCCATAGTAACATTACTTGAAATATTAGCAGATGCCATTGGATCAGATTGTCCTACAATGCTTCTAACTGCATTCATATCATTACTACATCCACCATATTTTACTTCATGGTTACTATATACATTAGTAGTATCAAAACTTCTATATACTGTTGGATATGTCCATGTAGTAGTAGATGATAATTGTCTTTCAAAACCAAATTTAACACGGATGAAACCATCATCTATTTTATCTCCACGATGATCTTGAATTTTTTTTGTTTTTTGAATGAATTTAAAAGCATTCTTGACTGCATTATTAACCATGACACCTTTTAACTCAGTATCATCATTGGCGTCAATAACAAGTCTTCTTCCATCCAATACATCAGTTCCATCAATAGAAACTTCTGCAACCGCTCTTCTATTATCAAGATTTTTTAATAGGATAGAATACTCTGCTCCGAAAGGAAGGATGACATCATTCTCATTTGATACTTCTCTAAGAATTTTACCATTACATTTGATCACTGCTACGAAATTATTGTTATATACCATTTTTATCTCCTAAGCATACAGACTAGATGCTTTATGTTTAAAGTCTGTGGATTAAGATGGACTATTTATAATATGTTCTAAGAAATTTCAATAACAGTTAAATTAGTATCATATATTGTAGAAGAAATACTTGCTGTTGAAGTTACCACTTCATGTATTCCAATATCTAAATATATTCCTTCATGCCCTATATATGAACTAGTCCACTCTACTTTATTTTCTATATTTCTAAATAAAATATATGGACTAGGCACACCACCAATAGCAGTTTGGATTGAAACAGTACTAGTTAATGGTTCATAAATATCTAAACTAGTTAATGAATCATAAAAATTACCTAAATCATATGCTGATGGATAATTACCAATATTAACAACATTTGTTGTAATGAAAGAATAACCAACAAATGAAATATCTATATGAATATTATCACGTACAATATTAGAATCAATAATATTTTGTCCTATTTGATGATTAACTCCATCATCATCTATTGGAACAATATCGCCAGGCGGTAATTCATCATTAGTAATATTAATTTTATCAAACCATTGTTGTTCAAATCCAGAATCAAAGAAAGAGTTTGGTGTATCCCAATTTTTATTATAGTGATGACTTGTGCCAACTTTATCTCTAAAAAACATACCTATCTCAAGCATATAAGAATCACAAATACCACCACCAGGATGTTGGTTTAATGCTTCTATAAAATATTTTTGTAAACTAGGAGGAATATCATAATATCCACCACTATCATAACTAAAATTTAAAAACTCAGATTTAAATTCTATTTGAGGACAGTATTCTCCACCGGGTCTTATACTATCTCTAAGTGAACTCTCAATTTGAGTTAATATCCATTCATCTAATAATATAGATTCAGTTAATGGATTTTTAAACGAGAAAGATGTATCCATAAAAGCTAATCTAGCTCTATATGGTTTAAAGAAATTTAGTATTTCATATAACTCTTTTCTAAAACCAAGACCTAACATTGTTATAACTAAACTTGGAGATTTAAAATCAATATTCAATCTAATCCAGTTATCTAACGTACCAATTAAATATGTTATTAAATAAGATTCATCTCCAATAGTAAACCAAGAATCAATAACAGCTTTAAAATCAGGATTTAATGCATCTAATAAAGGTTCAACAGCATTCATTGAATTTAAAAAATTTTGAGATAAAGGTCTTGACCAATCATTTATAAGTGTATTTATTCTATTAGTTCTATCATCTCTTGATATAGGTTTTTTAATTAATTCTTCATATAGATCTGTTAAGTTAGATAAATTATAAGGAATTGGTGGAGTTGTGCTATGATAAAAATCCCATTCAGAAGGTAGTGGTGGATGATCTTTAAAATATTTAATTTCTCCAGTTACTGAATGTATATATAAACCTTCTTCACTACTTATATTATAATTCACTTCTCCATTATAACAATTATAATTGGTAAATGTAGTTGAAGACCCATAACCAAACATTTTTTCATAAACATAAATTGTTGCAATATAAACATGTAGTATAGGAATAACTAAACCTAAATTCTTAACAGGAATATTATATGGTAATTCTAACCCTAACATATATCTATCATACTGATCTTCAACAATTCTAAAAAGAACAGACAATGAAATAGTTATATTATATAATGAAAAAATAGAACTTAAAGAATAATATGGACTTTTAGAAGGTAAGCTTATTTTATTTGTTTGAAGCAGTGATTCAATTTTATCTCTGGATTGCAACCAATGCGGATCAGGGTTGGTTAATTTTTCAAATGGAACATCTGAATCTAGTAAAATAGTAC
>JAFCCM010000107.1 GCA_017610225.1 Candidatus Aenigmatarchaeota archaeon
TTTAGCATGTTTCTTTATTATCGAAGATGTTAGATTCATCAGATATCTGTTTATAGGAATTCTAGTTGTTTTTATTCCTTCATACTGAGTTATTTTAGGATTACCACTCGTAAGAATTTCTACTTCACATCCACGTTCAATTAATCCTTTTACAATTTTCAAAGTGAGTTTTTCTCCCCCACCAGCAATATCAGGTGGAAATAATTCATGTGTTATTAGGATTTTCATAATTTCTTTTTATTATTTCTACTATAAAAATATCAAAAATTAAAAATCAAATAAATTATCCCTAAAGGTATTCCGAGACTCCAAGCAATAGTTCTAATAAAAAAAATACCAAGATAATAAATAAATTCAGAAAAATCATTAGAAAGTTTAATTGAATCTTTTATTGTTAAAAATAAAAATAAACCAAGGGATAATAAAGATAAAAATAAAGTTTGTCTGAAAAATAAACCCAGAAACAAAAATCCAATAAATAAATAAAACAAACCTAATCTCAATCCCATAGAAGGAGTTGATATATGATCACCAGTAATTTTTTCCTTTTTTTTAGTCAAGAAAAGTAATGGTGTTGCTTTTCCATTGTTATATTGTTGTTTGAAAAACCCCTTCCATGTTGATCTGTGATAATGATAAATTATTGCTTCTGGTATATACTTCATCTTTCCTTTTTTCGTTAATCTATAACCAAAATCAGATTCCCAAGACCAGAAAAAATTTTCATTAAATTTGACTTTCTTTGCAATATCAGCCCTTACACATAGATTAGCATCTGGAGATCTTCTAATATATTTTGGAAATTTTTTAAATCGTCCTTCCATTTCCCTTCCTATTAACAATTGCAACTTATCTACATCTTTAGGTGTACCAAAAAAACCAGCAGTAGCAACAATATCATCAGAATCAAAACCTTCGATAAGTTTTTTCAACCAGTCTTTTTTCACAACACAATCTGCATTTGTATAAGCAAGAAATTTTGTGCTAATATTTTTTAGAATATAGTTATGCATCTTTGATACACGACCTGACATTCTTCTCCATTTAATTTTTTTACCATATGATTTCAGAATTTCTGGAGTAGTATCAGTCGACATATTATCTATAACCCAAATTTCTTTTTTTGGATAATCTAAATTCAAAAGAGAATCTATACATTTCTTTAAAGTCCTTTCTCCATTTTTAACTGGAACAAAAATTGTCACTGGTGAGAATTTCATTTACCAACCTTCGAAATTATATTATATTTCAATAATTGCCAACCTACATCCAAAACTGTCATTTGACCGCCTTTTTATTCAACTTAAAGATTCCTCTAACAAACCCAACCCCAAAAAGTAGCATATCTATTACATCAAATAAAGGAACTAACAATATCCCTAACCATTTTTCATTTTTCCACATATTCAACATTCTTCTAAATTCCATAAAAATAAACACCGTTAATCCTACAATTCCCAAAAATTTTAATGGTTGTTTAAGAAATAACATTATTATATAGAATGGAATTGGGATACATATTAATGGAAATAAAGATACTCTTAATGCCTTTTTCCAACAACTATTTTTAACTAATGAAATTATAGAGGCACCCCTCCATCTATTGTCATTCCACATATCTTTTAAAGTGTCTGTATAGGTATGGTATAGAACTGCTTTTTCATTCCTAACATTTTTAAATCCCATTTTATGAAATCTATCTGAAAAATCTTGGTCATCATATGCTGAAAGATTGTTATTAAAACCATTTAATTTTTTCAAAATTTCCCTACGAAATATTTTAAAAAAACCTATTTTTGTTGTCTTTTCACCAAGATAATACCTGTGCCACATTAAATGTGCAATGATATTTGATTTATTGATTGGTAATGTAGTGGAATCAACACCACATATTTTTGGATTTTTCATTGGTTTTACGATTTCATGAAGATAATTTGTAGTCATCTCATGGTCTGCTTCCAACATTGTTATAATATCATATTTTGCATTTTTCCATCCTAAATTTCTTGCTGCACCAACACCTTCATGTTTATCCTTTAACAATTTTATATTAAATTTTGGATTATCTTTGATAAATTTTCTTATTATTTTATCTGTTTTGTCTGTGGAACAATCACCAACAACTATAATTTCCATCTTCTTTTTTGGATACTCACTTTCTTTTATTGTTCTTAGAACATTACCTATAACTTTCTCTTCATTATATGCTGGTATTATCAAGCTTATTTTTGGTTCAAATTTCATCTACTTATCCCTCGAAAAACAATTTTTACAAATGGGTAATTTAACAATTCCGTTTCTCAAATCTTTTCTTATCTTTTTATAATTTGATTTATTCCAAATATCTATTAGATTCTCATTTTTGATGTTTCCAAAAACATATTTCCCAAAATAATCATTACAACATAAAACTACATCACCATTATAAGTTATTTGACACATAAAAGTAGCCCAAAAACATTTTTTCATAATAACTTTCTTCCTGTTTTTGATATTGACTAATCCTCCTCTGGTGGAAAAATATTGTAGATTTTCTATTGTTATTTTATTACTTTCTGGTATGTTGGAATTCAGATTTCCATGGTTAGTAATTAGGTACTTGGTTACATATTTGTCTATTCTATTGAATATTTTCTCATCTAAAAAATCACCATTACTGAATATCCATACTTTAGATTTTGGAAGTTGTTCTTTTGTATATTTAAGAAGTTTTGGGAGTCTTTTTTCCAAAAGTGGTTCATTATAAAAAGAAGGAATTACCCATTGATTGTAATTGATCTTTTTTAGGTCACCTATTATTTTTTTGAATAATGAAAATTTCATTTTGTGATTTCCTCTAGTAAACTTTGAATTTGGACAATAACTACATGCACGATTACAAAGAGTAGAAGTCTCTATACCTAATTTATGAAACATATCTGTTGTTCCATGATTTATAATATTCAGGGTATTATAGTACATCTTACCAAGTCTTATTTTGACCTTATTATTAACCTGGTATTTAATTTTCATCTTTCCACCTTTTCATAAACTTTCATTGTTTCTTTGACACATCTCTCCCATGTAAATTTTTTGGAATATTTTAAGCCATTATTCACTATTTTGTTCCTAAATTTCTCGTCAGTCAATAAATCATATATTTTTTCTGCTATGTTTCTTTTATCTATACACTGTACTGTTTCTTTTTTAACTTCCATCGGTATTTTACCGTTTTTTATTGTAATAACCGGAACTCCGCATCTCTGGGCTTCAAAAATTGGCAAGCCAAATCCCTCATAAACTGTAGGAAAAACAAAAACATCAAAACTATTGTAAATATCTACTATTTTGTTTTCAGGGGCAAATCCTTTAAAATAAACATCATTAATTTTTAACTTGTTTTTTAATTCAACTAGAGTTGGGTATTCTGATTTAAGACCGAGTGATTTTTTAGATCCATATATTTCTAATTTACATCTTACTTCAGGATAGGAATCCTGAAATGTTTTGAAACTTCTTAAAACCATATCTACTCTCTTTCTTTTTGTCAAACTACCAAAATAACCAATATTGAAAATCTTCTTATTTTTCTTCTTATATTCTTTAAACCTATTGTCAACACCTAATGAAATAACATTGATTTTCTCAGCTTCTATATTTAAATTTTCTATCATTTCTTTTTTTGATTGTTCTGATAATGTTATTATCTCCTTGCAATTTTTGGCAGAATTATAAACAAATTTTCCATAAGCGGTTGATAATAATTCGTTTTTCGAATCGCCGATTTTATCTTCCATTAATGCAATTATATCTGGTATAGTGACAACACTTCTTTTTTTAGTCAATAATGGCAAGTATATACCTTGTCTGGGAGTTATGGCATGAAAAACATCTATTTTAAAATACTTTTTTAATATAGAAAATGGTATAACTAAATTGTCATGAAGAATTGGGGTTTTTATAAAATTTTTACTAACTAGATCCACTTTAATTTCTTTTTTAAGTAATCTTTCGTATATTTCTGCTCCATATCTTTCCAAACCTTTTCCCAAGGATTTACCTATCTGATAAGCCAATAAACAAACTCTCATTTTTTCATTTTCCCCCTAATCAAATACTTTAAATAATCTATTCTTGCCTTAAATAATCTTACTTGTTCTGACAAACTTAAATTATGAACAAATTCTTCCCACAAATGTCTAAGCGATAAGTAGAATTTAATTGAAAATTTATCCTTTAGTCTTCTGATTTCTTCATTAGTCAACCAAGGATAACTAATAATACAATCTAATTGACCATTTT
>JAFCCM010000035.1 GCA_017610225.1 Candidatus Aenigmatarchaeota archaeon
TCATAAGAACTATGAACTTTTGTTGGATATTTTGGTTTTTTACCAGTCTGAATTTCTCTAATATCTTCTCTTCTTTTAGTGGCTTCTTGTCTTCTCTTAACTTGTTTATAAGTTTCTTCTAAAAATCTTCTTGGAGGCATTTTAACTGTTTTTATTTTTTTATCAGCAACACTTGAAAAACTATAGTAATGTTCAAATCCCTGCTTTCTTTTATTAAATGGTCTACAATCTAATAAATTAATAACACCATCTTTATCAGCATCTTTCATTGGTTTTAATAAAGGATATCTAATCTTAGCTTGTGGCCAAGTTAAATTCTTTTTAGGAATATCTTTTGGTTTACCCCAGGCATTAAATGGAGATCTGTCCATCTTATTAAGCCTTTTCTTTCCTGCAATATATTTCCTTAAATTCTGTGGTTTAGTATGAGATGTTAAATATGGTGGACATTTTAACTTTAATGGATTGACTTTCTTTAGTTTTGTAGATTTAATAGCCTTTGTTTTCTGAGATTTAACCTTTGGAGCTTTAACACTTTGAGTTTTAATCGCCTTTGGCTTGAAAAAACTCACAGCTTTTACTATCTTATTCCCTTTCTTTTTTATTTTTTTGTATTTTTTTACCATTTTCTTATTACCCAACCATTATTTTTAAACCAATAATAATCATTCAACTTATAATTTTTTATTCTTCTTAGTGGGGCTTCTCTAGGCTTTCTTACTATTGGGGTCACTCTTGGAGTGATGCTAAGTTGTTCTCTCTGTTTTTTTAATAACTCTAATTGTTCTTCATCCCTTATGCGCTTGGCTGCCCTTCTCAACCTAGAAAATTGGATTTTCCATCTCTCTTCATCTGTTCTAGCCATTCTATTTAATCCCTCTAAAAATAGATCTATCTATTAGTTTTCCTTTTTTTTGTATTTTTTTGTATTTTTTTGTCATTTTCTTAAAATAATTAAGTTTGTAGGTTATTTAAAACTTTCTATTACTATGAATTTATCAAACGAGGGATGGCGAATAAATGGACAATTAATATAAGTATTGTTATTAATATTGCAATAAAAGCATATGCATAACCTATTGCCATAGATAAAATAAATATTGATAAAAAGTTTAAAGTAGTTACTTGGGATACTTTCCCGATAACCATAATTATATACATTACAAATGTAATCCCAATTACAGCCAACCAAAAACTACCAAACAAGTTTACTACTAATAATGTCCATAAATCGATCATCATCCTGTACTCCCTGTCCTCCACCAGTCTAAAACAGCTAAAACATAAAATACTGCTAAAATTCCTCCAGTAAAAACCCAAACAAAAAGAGAAGGATAACATACACCTGTTGCAGCACATCCATAAAAAGTTGGATCTCTTGTAATAACATTATAAAGTGAAACTATTGGAACAGCTCCAATTGTTAAAAAGAATGTAAATGTTCCAAAAAATAATATCATATCTCCTTTATATCCAACTACTGCCCCAACAAATGTTGCTACAGCACTGGCTGCCAAAATTGTGAATAAAAATGTTAAGAACCCTGTAGTTCTCCAACCAGTTGGATCTGTAGCAAACTTCCATAGGGCTGATTGATTATCCGCATAAGCTGTAAGCTCATATTCTTCTTCACAATCTCCCTCACAAATACCATCCTTATAAACTTGATCATATAAAATAATAACTCCTTGTAAAATTATCAAAATCATAATCATTGGTGCTAATCTCATTTTCTTAAAATTTCCTTTAATTTATTTAATCTCATCTTTGTGCCTGCCTATTAATATTTAAAAATGATGCAAAAGTTATTAACATGCAAATAAATGCCAACAAATAATTATTTATAAATTCATTTGTTGATAAATTATTATAGTAAAATAGACCATGATTAGATACAGAAGGTGAGATTCCCCCAATTATACTTCCCATAATTATAAAGAAAGTTAAGATAGTTAAAAACATCCCAGGATTCATTGAATCCATATTAAAATTATAATTCAAAACAGAGATTTATACACATAATAAAAAAAATATCACCACTAATCTATTAAAATCTGCTGTATTTGCATCATCGCCCCATTCTTGAAATATAAAAATTATGTCATAAAAAAGTGTTTGAATACCTGCCTTTCCATCAGAATCAATATCAATACATTTCCACCAAGCATCTCCTTCTAATAAAATACTTCCATTTCCTACATCAACATAATATTTTCCTTTTAAATTATCTCCAGAAGTAACATTATAAGTAAAGTATAATAAGCATCCACTAGATGTACAGGCAGATACTGACGAATTTAAAACTGATTGATCAGAAGCATTTACTAAATAAAATGAAGCATTAATTATATTACCCTTACTTGAAACTAAGTAATATGTAAAATTTTTCACACCAGGTTGAATAATACCCCCAGTAGGTGATCTAGAATATTTTAAACCTTCTATTGTAGCAGTATAATCACTTGTAACACCACAAGATAATTGTTGTGTGTACTGTGTTTGTGTTGGTCTAATTGTCACAGTAGTTCCTGTACAACCATCTTTAACAAAAGTAAACCTATGATCATAATCTGGATTTACCCAAAATGTTACAGAGCCAGCACTGTCTGTTGTTTCTTGTCCAATAACTGTCCAAATCCCTACGAACTCTCTTTCAGCTGTTACTTCCACACCAGTAAGCTGATTACTATCTGTATCCAAAACTTGGATTGTTGTATAAATTCCATCATCACTTGATAAGAGATATAAAGTAGTATTTGTTGTAGCATTAGTTAAATCACTTGAAGCATCATATTTTCTTTGGGGATAACCTGGTGAAGCATATTGGATACTCCTTGCATTATGTAAGGTGTCATTACTAGCAGAAAGACAAAAAGGATAATTATCATTGGCGGTTGAATTTGAAAACAATAAAGTTTTAGTAACTGTTCCACTTCCAAGATAGTATACCCAAGTTGAAGCATCTATGGTAGCATTTATATAGCCCGAAGTTTCTTCATCAATAAATGTAAAATTAACATACGGAACTGTTAAGTTTAATGAAGCATTACATATCCCGAAGAGAGTTGTATTAACATCTTGGTAATAATTATTAGAATTAATTGTACTTCCAGCATAAATAAATTCCCAATAAAATGTTTTATTTCCAACTGAAGATGGGATATCAAATGTTACATTATATAAACTTCCTGAAGAGGTTGTATCATGAGACACCGTATTATAAATTAAATTAACATCAGTTAAACTTGAATTAGCAGTTATATTAATTGAAAATGTTTCTGCTGCTGTTTCAAATGTCTTAGTTTCATATATTCTTCCTCCTTCAAAAACAAAATATTCCCAACTAGCAAAAGAACTATTTACATATCCTAAACTATCTATTGCCCAAAAAGTCATATTCCTATTATTAGAATCTGAAATTGTAAAGCTTGTTGTATTATCCAAACAAGGTACACTAATATTTGTTCCACTATAATCATAATAACAAACATAAATATTTGGATCAACCACTGTCCAATTCAAAGTTAAATTTGTATCTATCAAATGCCTTTCAATATATGTTGTTGGAGAAGTAATAGAAACATTTGGCGCAGAAGAATCTGATGCTGGATTAACAGATCTATTTGCTTCTGCAAATTGGCAAAAATCTCCAGAATCACAAAATTGATAATTCCAAACAATATAATCTGTAATATTTCCATACATAGTAACAGTTTCTTTACTATTACTTAAACCAGTAGTAGTATTTAAAACATCCCAGGCTCCACTTATATTTGTCCATAATGTAGCATTAGCTAAACTAACTGTTGAGTTTCCAGTAGCATTAAATAAAATCCATTGAGCTGGAGAAGAATAACTATCTGCAGGTGAATTAAGAATTACTGAAGGAGTATAATTAGCATAAACATAATAAATATCCCCAAAAGCTGTAGCTGTTTTTCCAGTAGTTCCATCAGCAGCTATTTGAACATATACTTCATTACTCGAAGGTGTTATTGTTGAATCGTATGCTCCATCATTATAAACATTAATATCTCCATCAGTTTTACGAATAAAAGACCATACAGAATCATCATGTTCATAATCTGGGCCTAAGTTAGGTCCAGCAGTTAATGTTTTAAGAGAATTCCCAAATGCATAAAATTTTGCTGAACAAGTTTCTCCAGCATCCCCAACACCAATAGCCACACTTAAATTAACCCGAATACTCATATTTTCAAGTACATTAAAAGGGGATAAAGCTATTGAACTAAATGTTATTGCAACTGTACTTGCACCAACATCTGTTGATTGCACTCTTATCTTAGAATTATCTTCAACTACTGTATTCGTAGTACCTGTAATAGATGAATTAGCCCATAAAGTATAATTAATACTACTATCATCTATCTCATCATAAATACCATTATTATCATTCCAAAAAGCCCAAGATTCAATCCATTCTCCATTAGATAATATTACCCAATCAACTGTTTGAGAAAAATCTTTTCTACCTTCAAGAAGTATTTGATATGTTCCTGCTTTAACTATCTGTCCTAAGGAATATGGAATTTTATTTCCATTTTTAATAATATAAAATTGATAACTATTAATTGTTGTTTGATCTCCATTCAAATCTTTAAACATAACATCATCAATTAAAGACCCGTCTTCAAGAAGATTAATTTCGATAGTTGAAGAACAATCAATATCACAATAATTAGTATGCTGAGATAAATATCCTTGAAATAAAGTTTTACCTGCACCAAACAAATTCTTTATTTCTACTGGTTTATATTGTTCTAGAAGTTTATTACCTTCTATAAGCTTACCATCAAAAGTTGTTGTCCTTTCATATAATTGATTATCCCAATCAATGGCAGAAACAGTTGTTACTAATAGAAACATGCAAAAGAAGATTAATATTATTTTTTTCATTTACTGCTAAGTATAAGAAAACCCTCCATTTTTAATTATTAAATTCAATTCCATACTCAAAGAAAGAGGAATAAATTTAATAACCTGGATATTGCTGTTGAGGTTGTCTTTGTCCCATCAGTAATCCAATTGCCCCAAGTATTAACATAATCAAGATCAATGGTGGACCAATACTAAGCATAGCACAAGTAGTAGTATGTGTATTTCCAACAGTCACATTATAACAAGTTGTATTTGATCCAATACCACCACAAACATCTGTAGTAGATTTACAGTTCAATTCATCTTGATGTCTTAAATCATCAAAAGAATCTTGAATTGTTGGCCAAAAAGATGTGATTAAAAGTACAGCTACAACTAACATAACTATCCCCATAATGAAACTAAATCCCATGATTTGTTGTCCTTTATTATTCATTCCTTATTTTTCCTCCTT
This sequence comes from Candidatus Aenigmatarchaeota archaeon, assembly GCA_017610225.1. The sequence goes on from JAFCCM010000035.1 coordinate 5,354, forward strand.
TTTGATTTTTATGATTAAAACTCCGCCAAGTTGACGGAGCCCATAGTAAGGCTTAGATGGAAGGAAATCAAGCACACTATGAATATAAATCATTTTCTAATATCAATAACTTTTTTAACTTTGGGTTTTGGAAATGTCATTTCCAATAACTCTTTAGAAGTTAATCCTTCCTTTTTAATACTTTTTAATTTGAGGTGCCATGATTCCTGATTAGTCTTCTTATTCTTAGTTACACTGAATAAATCTTTTAATTTCATTTTACTAGTAATTTAAAGGGCTTATGTTATATAAACCTTTCTATAATAATTGAAATCTTTTAAATTGAAAATTTATTTCTTATATGATTTTTTAGCTTGTTTTAAAGCATCACTAAACTTTATAGAATCATCTTTTGCTTTCATCTCTTTATACACCTTCATTGAATGGATGTTCCAAGCAGATGGTTTTCTTTTTGATTTTTTCTTTGCCATTATTTATTTATCCTCCCTTTTGATTTTCCTTTTTTAGGAATATTTTTGAATGCTATAGATGGTTCTCTTTGTTTTACATCTAATACTTTAAAACCATCTTTTACGAAGTGATATTTCACCCATGCTTTTATTTTTGGATTATAAGCTTGATAGATTGGCATAGTATTTTAACATAACCCCTTTCTAATAAACCACACTCTTCCTTTAATTGACTTGTCTAGAATAGTTGTTTTAATTATCTTAAACACATCATTCTTTAATTTGCCAATAACACTTTCTTTATTCTGTTTATTCATTTTTTCTTTCCCTTCTTTTTAAATTTCTTCTTCTTCTTCACTTTCTTCTTCACTTTCTTTTTAGGTTTTATAATTCCAGGAGTTAATGTTAAAACATTTCTTGGTTTCTTTCTTCTAGCAGCAGCTCCAACCAAAGAGATTTCTTTAACTTCTCCAGGAGTTGTAATACGTAATAATTTCTTCTGTACTTTAACTCCAGCTTCTTTTCCAGGTCTAAACATAAACTTCTGTAATGCTGATGGTGTTATCTTTGATTTCTTTGAAGGCTTTCTAGATTTAACTAATTTATAAGATGCAGCAGCTTCTTTCTGAACCATAGACATAGCATGAGCATCTGCTCCAGCTTTAGTTGCGAATGAATGTGTTAAAGGAACTCTCACCCACTTTCCTCTTCTTCTTATCATAATTCCATAACCTGCTTTAGGTTTTTTTGTTTTTTTAAGATGTTGTACAAATCTTGTACCTTTCCTTGGTAATGTAATTATTATTGGTGGTGGTGGAACTCTTCGTGGCTTTGGCCTTGGAGGTTTTGGTCTTGGTGGCCTTACTCTAGGGGTAAGTACTTCGACTGGTTTGAGAACTTCCACTGACTTCAATACTTGTGCTGATTTCAAGACTTGCGCAGATTTCAGAGCTTCAACTGGTTTTAATACTTCAACTGGCTTTAGAGCTTCAATAGGTTTAAGGACTTCAATTGGTTTTAATACTTCAATAGGTTTAAGGACTTCTATAGGTTTAAGTACATCAATTGGTTTTAAAGCAGATAAAGTTGCAATATCTAGTTTTGTTGCGGAAAGATCTTTAAGATCTAATTTTGTTAATGAAACATCTTTAATATCAATAACTGGTTTAGTGATATCAATTGGTTGAGTTATATCCATTGGTTTAATATAAACTTGATCGATAAATCCCTCTTTTGTAACTGGAGCAAGATCATCTTTAATCAAAATACCTGGCATACCTCCAGCCCCTTCGTCTGTCCTTTCATACATCATCTTTCCAGCATACGCACTAGTATATACTCCAGGTTCCCCAACCATTGAAGGTGCTTCTTTTGGTTTCACGATTGATGGTTTTGTTACAACTCTTGGAACTTTTACAGTTGTTGGGATTACTCTAGGAACTTGTTTAGTAGCTTGTTTGGTAACTTGTTTAGCAGTTGGCCCTAGTATTAATTTAGCTTCTTTAGCTGATAATATCATTAATTTATCGCCTGGTTTAACAGCTTGGACTATCCCTAATTTAGCTTCTTTAGCTGCTTCAAAAACAGATTTTACAATTTGCTTTGAACTTTCCTTTGCTTCATCACTTAAAGATTTTAGTGGTTTTGGAAAATGTGTAGACAAAGGGGTTTTTATCTTTAGTTTTGGAAATAATTTTTTAGATAAAACATTTATATCAAATAGAGGTGGTTGTACTGAACCTCCAATTCCTCCAACTTGTACACTACTTAATTTTGCAGCCATAGATCCTTTAACAATTTTTCCTCCATCTCCTAATACACTCATTTCTCCAATAACTCTTTCAGGATGTATAGCTTCAACAACTAATTGTTGTTCAACTTCTTTTCCTCCTTCATATAAATTTTTCAACTTTGATCCCCTAGGCATAATTATTTCATAACTACCCATTATCTCATTTTCACTAACTCTTCTTTTTTTAACTTTAACCCTTCTCATTTTTTCTCTATACATTCTTAAAAAATCATAATCTACTTTAAAAGTTTTTGTTGGTCCTATCTTTGCTACAAACTTATCTGTAAGTTTCCAAACAAGCCCACCACTCATAAGTGTTTTTGATCTTCTACCTTTATCATAAACCATTACTTCAGCATATTTAGATTTTTTAGGAATTTTTACTATTTGTAAACCAAGATTAATTGGTCTATTTCCGGATCCTAATTGATAAGTAAATTGTATTATCTTACTTTCTCCTTTCTGTTTAATTGCCTTAGATGTTGTATAAACTGTTTGTTTAGAAATAAATGCTTCACTAAGAGGAGGTAATTTAGTTTTCACACCCTTTGTTAATTCAAGTACTCTTGATGTTGGATAAGCTACATTTTCTGTCGTTCCTGTAAAACTTTTAACAAAATCAATTGCTGCTTTCTTATTTTTAACTATTCCTAAATTAAATAAATCATTCGCTAAGACGTCTATTTCAGCTGACCCAAGAACCCTTTTAGTTTCACCCTTTCCTAAATAATCTAATTCTGCTACCACCTCTCCTTTCTTTTGTCCTTCAGCTACTCTTTTCCACTCTTCTTTTATAGATTGTGCATGTTTTTTTTGTGCATCAATAATTCTTTTAGTAGTTTCTTCATATTGCCTTTGTGACATTTTTACTTCACCAAATTTAAATTTTTCTCTAGGAACATATTTCAAAACTCCTTTAGTTACTTTAACTGCAGCTCCACCTATTAAAAATGTTCCAGATAATGCTCCAGAAATTATAGCACCTTTTTTAATAGAATCTTCATATTCCATTTTTGTTGCTTGAACATACTCTTGACGTGACATTAATTCCTCATTTTCTAATAATTTCTGTTTACTATAAACTTCATCGTAATCTTTAGCAGCAGCTTCAAGAGCAAGATTACTTGCGTTATCATATGTTTCTTTAGCCAAAGCCATCTCTGAAACAAGTAGAGCTGGTAATGCGCCTGGAACTAATGTTGCTCCACCATACATTCCCAATCCAGTAGTAACTTCTGCGAATTTTCCAAATTGCTCAGGAGATATTGTTTCTATTTCTCCTCCAAAAGTAAATACAGGTCTTTTTTCTTCAGGAACATCTTCATATAATTTTGCGTATACTTTTTCTCCAGCAACTCCTACCCCTGTTGAAATAATTCCTACTGTTTTAGCAGGCAATGTTAAGAGATCCTTGCCCATTCCTAAAACAGTTGGTATCTCCTGTTCTTCTATCCAAACTTTCTTATCATACCTTGGTTCACCAATTAAAGAACTGTAATCTTCTCTTGGTTCCCATTTATCTTTATCAAATACTTTCATTTGGGTTTCTGTAGGCCCAAGAACTATATCAATTTCTCCTGGTTGATACATTTCTCTTTCAATGGTTCCACGCGCAGGCATTGTTATAAATCCCGCTGGAACAGTTGTTTCTGTTTGGGTAAATTCTGTTTTTAATAATGAAGGAAATGTTTTAATCTTTTCAATATCTGGTTTAAATTTTTCTTTAAGTAAATCTACACTAGGCTTAAGTTTTTCTTTAAGCAATGCTGTACCAGATTTAAGTTTTTCTTTTAGTAAAGCTATTTCTTTTTCTGTTTGTTCTTTTCTTTCCTTATTTCTTTTTTCTAATATAGGACTTACAACATCTTTTCCAATTTTTAATAAAGCTAACTTCTTTTGTGCATCTTCTATTTGTTTTTCAATAAGGTTTGTAGCATAAGGACTTACAACCTCTTTAACCTTTTTAAAGAATGGACTAACCACCTCAACACCTTTAACTAATCCTTCTTTTGTAATTCCTGCCCCAAGGCCTAACAACTTCATTGATTCATCCTCTTTAACTATTTTTGCCTCAACTATTTTTACCAAACCTTCTTTTGTTATTACTGCTCCCTGGCCTAACAAATTCATTAAGGCTTTATCCTTTGCTATCTTTTTCTCAATCTTTTCTCTAATAATTGGACTTACATAATCAACTCCCTTAATTAATCCTTCTTTTGTAATGAGAGCCCCCTTACCTAATAAATCTAATAATGCTTTATCTTTTGCTATCTTTTTCTCAATCTTTTCTCTAATAATTGGACTTACATAATCAACTCCTTTATCTATAAGAAACTTTGCCTTTTCAAGATCTTCTGCTTTCTTTTCAATAAGCTTTGTAGCATAAGGACTTACAACCTCTTTAACCTTTTTAAAGAATGGACTTATAACTCCTACCCCTTTATCCGTTGCAAATTCTCTAGCTTTTTCTGTTGCTATTTGTATTTCTACTGCTTTCTTTACAACATCTTTTGTAATATCTATTCCTTTTTTAGATAAATCAAGGAATAACTCTCTTCTCCTTTTTTGTTCATAAGCAACAGCTGGATCTAAAAAAGCGCCTACATCGACAGTCCCTATTCTAGGAGACAATTGATATTTAAATTCTTTAGCTACAGCCCCACCTAATAAAGAAACATCTTCTTTTCTTCTTTGAATAAAATCTTTTGGTTCTGGAGTTACCATGCCATAAGCGCCAAATTGTTCTGTACGAACTTCTTCAAGAATTAAAGGTAATGCTTCTTTTTTATATTCTTCTTTAGTATAAGCTACATACCCTTCTGGGGGGATAAATGTATCTTCATATAACTTCCAGTCTTTATCTAATCTTTTTAATGCTTCTTTTTCATATACTGCTGATGATTCTATAAGGGGGATGTCTCTAATCTTAGCTTCTTCTTTTGTTAGAAAAATATCCCCAATAGGTTCGACTTCTTCCTTTTTATCACCAACCATCATTCTATCTACATATTTTCTAAGAACAGGATCCCACACTTTTTCAAATTTTACATCTGGTGAAGGAGTATATCCTGGACCATATGAAACATCTGGAACTTTAATGTCTTTTTGTATTGCACCAGTTACATCCATTGCACCAAGTGTAGAAAAACTAACTCCACCTAATTTAAGACTTTCTGTTGCTAATTTCTTAGCTTGAGATTGTTTATAACCTAGATCTGTATATCTTTGTACTTCTATATCATAAGGTTTTGTTACTGTTTCATATATTCTTTGTTGACCTACTGTTTCATATTTTGGTTGTAAAAAATCTGTTGATTGTTGAATTATTTTTGTTTCTGGTGGAACATACTTCTGTTCGATTGAATAACCTACCCCTTTTGGATCAACATAAGATTTAGTGAATGGGTCATAAGTTCCTGGTGGTTGAATATCTATCTTTGGTTGAGTAATCTTTTGCTGTTCCCAAGGTAAGTTTTTAGTTAATTGTAAGAAATCTGGTGATGGTTTAACTATTTCTGTTCCTGGAGGTGGGACAAATTCAGGAAGTGTAGACATCCCCTGCCCATGAGAATCAATATAAACTCCAGTAGAAGGATTATAAGTTCCTGGCTTTTGAACAGTTGTTACTTGCCCTGTTATTCCAGGTAATGTTGTTGGAGGTAGTGAGGCTTCATATGCAGCATAAGATGGAAAGCCCATTTCTTTCAATTGTCTTTTTTGTATATCGGATTCTTTCTTTGCTTCTCGATATTCCCCAAGTGATTTAAAACCTGCTGTTGTAAGTCCTGCTTGTCTAGAAGTTGCAGCCTCTATTTTTTGTCCAGCATAAATTGCTTGCGCTTTTAGTTGTCCGGAATAATGTCCTTTTATTAATGATTCAGGTTTTGCCTTTAATGCACCTTGATATGTTCCCAACTCTGATTGTAAGGCTCTAATTTCAGATCGTCTTTCATCTTGCTTTTCTTGTGTATCCCCTGGAGCTGCTCGAGAAGCTAATAAACTTTTTTGTTTTATCAAATTTTGTAAAGAAGTAGATTTAGTCTGGATTGCTTTTTTAGCCTCAGCATATGCTTGAGCTTTATATTGAGGTGTAGCATATTCAGGAGCTTGTTGTGCAACTTGTGTCTCAAATTGTTTAGATTGTTTACCCAATGTAGCTAACTGCTCACGACTTGCTTTTTTTCTAAGTTGTGCTGCTGCTTTTGTTTTTGCTATGCCAGCTATGCCTCTTTGTTTAGTTAATAATTGAGACTTCTTTACTTTCCTTGCTGCAGCTATTCCTCTAGCTTGTTGTTGCGCACTAGCTAAGGTTTGTCTTTGCTGCTGTATTAAAGCTTGCTGATTTGCCATTAATATATGTACCTCGTACTAATTTTAGATCTAACTCTTTTTTGATGATCCATTAATATTTACTCCGCCTTTGATACCTTTTAAGTTTAGTTCTAGTTAAAACTGGCTTTGGACCAAAAACTATTGTTGGAGCTGGTAAAACTGTTGGAGCAACAGGATGTATTAAAGTTATGGATGATATGTCGTCTCCGCCACCATTTCCCCCATTAACAGGTTGCTGTAAACTTGTTAAATAAGTATCATACTCACTTACGCTTTGAGTATATGCATCAATGTCTGAGATATCTTTAGCTAACTTTGTTTTCTGCCTGCAAACATTACCCATATATCTTCTTTTCTCTTTCCTCTGAACTCTTGCTAACATAGCTCTTTTTTGATGTAAATCTCGCGCAGAATATCTTGGAGCTGGTATTTTATTTAATTCAGCTAATTTACTAACTGCTTGTGCTCTTTGTTCTTCTATTGTAACCATTATTTATTTTTACCTCCTTTTGTAATTCTATTTTAATAGGAACTTTCTTTAACTTCAAGTTTTTAGGTATTTTTAATTCTAATAAATTTTGGGGGGTTATCCCAATTTTCTTCAATTGCTTAGCTTTCAAATTAAGACTTACTTGAGAATTAGCTCTATTTATTGTAAGATTTGCAATATCCTTTATTTTCATAGAATTACGAGTAGTCTATGTTATATAAACCTTTCTATAAAATTAGGCAATTTTCCTTATAAAATTAAAAAATGTTGGGTTTTTAGGCCCAACAATAGAAATAATTAAAACGGCCAATCTTTAGACCTTCCACTTTTATATTCATCTATAGCTTTGTCAATAGGAACGTTATAAAGATCTTTCAAATCGTGGAACATTAAAGCCACGTCTTTGTAATTCTTTAGATTAACTACTATTGAACCATCTGGTGCATAACCTTTCCTCATCTTCTGTGTAATCTTAATACCAACTTTCTGCCCTCTCTTTTTTATAACTAAGATATCAGCTGGCATTTTATTTACTCATGAAAAAGATCAATGCTGCTATTGCTATCAAAGCTCCGATAACGATTACCTTTTTATCAACAGGTTTTTTCTTTACACCACCAACAACCGCTTGCATTGCTGCTTTAATTAAAAATTCATCTGAATCAGTTGAATCTCCTCTCTTACGAATTTCATCGTAATCAAGATTACTCACAGGCCTTCGATCTATACCTTTAATTATCTGACACGTATATTTTCCCATTCTCCAAAAACTTCTTGGATCAACCTGGTATGGCCTATTCTGAATAATAATCATATTACTAGAGTAAATTGGATAAAGTTTAGGAGGTTCTATTTCTCCCTTAATATTTAAAAACCACACTAATATTTGATTACGCTTCTTCCTAGAACTTTTAAAAATTCTTTGCCACTTAAAAGGCCATTTAAACTTACCTTTCTTCTTCTTAAGAAACTTCCTTGTATCTTTTATGTACTTTCCAAATTTAATGTTATATAAAATTCTACTTAAAATTTGGTCAACACTAAGATTAGGCGTTGGCTTTTTCTTTATAATATCCTTATAGACTAAATTAATCTTTTGGTTCTGACTAAGCTTAGATATCTCATTAAGATATTCTTTAGCCAAATCTTTTATTTCTGGTCTTTTTACTGCGCTTCTGGTTTTTTTGCTGAAAACATTTTCCATTTTCCTTTTTTAAATTGTGGAAGGGGTTTTACACTCGAAGAAGATTCTCTTGAAGCATATCTCTTTGAAGTAACAAATAACTCTGTAAACCAACCTTCTTTACTCATTGCTGAATCACTTATGATCCCTGACTGATTTAGGAAAAAATTTGCAAATCTTGGATGACCAAAACTATTAGCAAGCAATGCGATCCTCATTCCATCTCTTACACTAATTCCAAGATCTCCTAATTCATCTTTATTTAAATTACTAACTTTTGTTGATCTTGGTTTATTTAATACAATATCAAATAATGTATAAATTCCACCAAGAGGTTTTGGTTCTGATCCACCATAATCTTCTTCATCCTCTCCTATGCCTAAATCTCCTTCAGGAAGATCTCCTTCTTCTAAACCTTCTCCTAATAGATCTTCTCCGATACCTTCGTCTCCTTCTTCCATTAAATCTTCATTATATTCTTGATTTCCTTCCATCTCTTTTTTGTTTACCTCCTTTTCTATTCTATGTTAATAGGATTGAACCTTTCTTTTCTATTCTATGTTAATTTAATTATCTAAATCGTCTAACCATTCTAATCCCGCTACTAATGATACAAAAGATCCAAAAGCAAGCGTCACTAATGCAATTGCTCTTGTATACATATCATTTACATATGTAAGACCATAAATCATCATATAAACACCAGAGATAACAAATAGAATCCCTGCTACAAATCCCATTGCATGATTTTTAATTACAATGGCAATTATAAATAAACCTAAAGCAACAGCAAGCATAATAATAGTTAATGTTAGATTTACTTCTCTTCCAGTCGTAGTTATTGTAATTCTACTTTCAGCATTTCCACTTAATGAGACATTACTACAATAAACATTTGCATCATAATCTCCTAAAACATCTGTTGAAATAAATGTATAATTATAAATTGTATCATTTCTTTCCATTGGAATATTAATTACAATAACATCTCTATCTGGATTTATAATAGTGATATTACATAAAAAATCACTTGGACATGGAAAACCATTTACAACGCAAGTTTCAACAATATTAACATTTTCATATTGTGTTCCAACATAATCAGTAGCACTAACTATTGTTATTAAAAATAACGTACTAACTAATATTAATAATATTTTTTTCATCATTTTTTATTTACCTCCTTTCCATTTTTTATATTTTTCATTTTTATTTCTTTTTTCATTTTAAATTATCCTCTAATTATGAAGTGTTGCTTTTTTAATATAAAATGAGAATCTAGTAAACAGAATCTATCAGAAGGTCCGGGGGGTGGTTCTTCCTCTAAATAAGTTACATTAAGATAAGGTCTTTCTGCTAGATTAGTACTTTGAGAAGAATCAAAAGTAACATCTTCATTAGTTATCAAATTAACAGACCAATTGATTCCTTTAAGCCAAAAAGTTATATTTTTCATCGAGTTTATATAAGAAACATTCACCATACTTGTAGTAGTGAAAACATCCCAATGGTCTGTATCTCCAACTCCATCTTCATAAAATTGAGTATCTTCTGGGACAGGATTATAATATCCAGAAGTTGGTGTTTCATCTGCACTTATAACTCCTTCGTATTCACTATCTACATAATTACAAGAAGGAGTTCCATCAGCTCCAGCAATCCATTCAATTCCATCTACCGTAAAATTATTATAAACATGATGAATACCAACTGTAAAATTATCATCAGCATCTAACCGTTCATAATAAATCCATAAACTTAAACCAGCATTTAAAATCTCAACATCTGCTGGGATAGAACTTATGTTAAATTTCCAAAAAGATCCTTGCTGAAATACCCCAGAATCATTCCCTCCAACTTTCATAGTTGTACATTCTCCTACGTGCTTATCTTGATTTGTTGTGCTAGTTGTAGCGTCTTCTAAAACTCCACTAGCATTATCTCGTATTTGAATTGTTGTAGAATTTCCACCAAATTTAAACTTTCTTCTAAAAGGATTATCTAAATATTTGAATTCTATTTTTTCTTTTATTTCATCTTCTTCCCATTCAAATTCTTGTTCATATTCTAGTTCATGTTCTTCAAACTCTCCAGTTAATTCATTAAACTCGTCCCATTTATCTTTTAATTCAAATTTACATTTAATATTACCATTAATCTCATTACAATACTTTGGGTAATCTTCCCAATTTCCTTTAAAATCTAAATACATAGAAATAAAAGTCATATTAAAATCAGTAACATTAATAACAAAATCGGGATCATTTTCTAAATAGGCTATATTAAATCCTTTACCTTTTAAACTTCTTGCATTTTCAGCTCTTTTCCATACATCATCTTCATAAACATTTCTAACACCAGAATAAAGAGTTTTTGTACAAATACCATTATTGCAAGTTGTATCTGTTGAAGGAGTATGGCTTGTTTGCGCTTCTACTAAAACTAATGTTAGCAAAAACATTCCCATTATAATAGTTATTAATATTTTTTTCATTTTACTAATCTTCTATCCTCAGTTCCTTTCCATCCCCCGGAACATTTAATATTCTACATGTTGGAGTCCAAGCAATTCTCTCTGCAGTAATATTTGCTTGAACATTGAAATATCCTGTGCCAGACAAAATTATACTATTACTTCCAATATTTATATTCGATGTAATATTGCAACAATCGCTACAAGCAACTTCCCAATTTCCTGAAGAATATGTACATGTATCTTCTGGGGGAGCTCCACCTGCAACATTCAAAAAGACTTGTCTATTATCTGTATCGGCATCTGGAACATTTCCACTTCCTAAAGATGATGAAAAATTTACATCTATTAAATATGATTCTTCTGAAGCTGTTGAAACATTTAATGTCCAATTGAATTGATATGTTTCATCTTCTGCAAGTGCTACTGATTGTGGGTTTTCTACACTAGCTGATGATTCATAAGTTATTCCCGCACCACTATTATATAAATCATCTATCTCTTCCTGCGTCAAGATTCTATTCCATAAGCTCATCTCATCTATTTTTCCATCCATGTAATTTCCTGCCCCTGACTTCCCAATATCATAAGACTTCTCAGTAGTTAAAACTGATGTATAAGCAGGAGTTCCAGCATCATCACCATTTATCCAGTAAAATAAATTGCTTCCATCATAAGCTACCGTAACCATAGTCCATACCCCATCAGTTACTGTGTCTGTGCTATCTGCAAAGGCAGCTACTCCATCCCCTAACCTTAATTTTCCTCCAGATTCAACACCCCAATTTATTCCTTTAGTTCCACCAACAGTTCCGAACATATTATCTGTCGCCGTAGAACTGTCTTTATAAATCCAACAATTTATGGTGAAATCTACACCATAAGGAAACATGGTGCCTAATGCTACGCTATCTGTATTAGCCTTAACAAATTGCCAAGAAGTTCCAACATGTCCAGTTCCCTCATACTCACAACCATCATTAGTACCATCATTAGAAGCGTACTGGTCTATTAAATCTCCACTGGCTTCATTAAAATTATAATAAGATACTAAATCCACACTTAAACTTTCTGGCCAATCAGACTCTCCACTAAGAATATAAAAAGGACTTGTCCCCTCAACAACACTAACAAAAGTATCAGGACTCCCACTCAAGTTATATCTTGCTCCAGCCGAAACTGTTCCACAATCACCTCCAGAACAAGTTACAGTTGCATTTATAGTCAAATTAACATCAAAATAATTCCATGAAGAAAAAGCGTCTGGCTTTTGAATTTCAACATCTAAAGTTCCATAACTTGGAACAATAACTTCGATATCATGGATAGCACTAAAAAATGTTGGAGAACCATCAGTATCAGTAGCGGCGCATCTTAATCTATAAATTCCTCCATCATGTGCAGTTACAGTTGTTGTGGCTGTTCCAGTAGCAGTAAGTGCAAATAATCCATTTGCATCTGAACCAGTTAAGTCAGAAGTAGCATCTGTTAATAATGTGTTTGGCGTGCAACTTTCTCCTTCACAATAACTCCAATTCCCATTTGCTAGTGTTCCACCTGAAGAACCAGAACCAAAAGTTAAAGAACAAGTAAATGCGAATTCATCATCTGGGTCATACTCACTTTCATCTGCTGGGGAAGTTATTGTTACACCGTTTAAAGTTTTCTTATCTAACCAATAAAGAGTTGTTGATTTTGTTTGTCCAACAGAAAGTGTTCCAGCATTTATTCCTAAAGTAACTGGAGCATTGTATTGACTTGGAACATCTTTTACTTCAACTTTATAATTTAAATTCTTGTTCCATCTTAACCATAAATTTGACTTTTCAACAACATCAAATATTTTAAAATAGCCTTCATCTAAATTAGTAAAACTTAAATCAAGAGATTCACTCAACCAATATTCTGTATCATCTATTAAAATCTTATCATTCATCTCAGCAGAAACATTAACTCCAGGAATTTGAATATCCTTAATTCTCCAAGCAAAACCTAAATCAGCATCTATGTCTTCAGCACCAATATTTTCAACACTTAATTGAACAGATAAATTTTGGTCGTTTAATTTTAAATGATATCTTAATCCTAATCTAACTTCTTTTGTTCCAATAGTTTTATCCCTCCAACCAGTTATATTAACATAAGTTAAATCATCTGAATCTATATCCCAATTAAAAGGCAAGGCATCATTACAATCATAAATCCATTCATCTGATAAATCTTTATAACCAGCACAAAATACATTCTGTGTCCAATAATCTTGAAAATTATTTGTTAACTGTATGCCACTTTCTTTTTCAAAATAATAATCTTGTACCCCTGATGCATTATTCCAAATATGAACAGTATCAGCATCCGCATAAAGAACAACATCACCTGAAGAATTAAGGAATTCATATCCAATCGGTCTTTCGTCATCTTGATCAAAAGAAGTAGCACTAACAAAACCACTTAAAAATTCTGGGGTTAGCTTATCTATTACGACATCTGTTTGATTTGGAAATGCTACAATAGTTATTACCATCGCAATTACAAGGATTCCTATTATGATATATTTTTTTGACTTTAAAAAATTTCCTACTTTGTTTGTTTTCTTTTGTTTTGTTTCCTTTGATTCTTCTACATTTACTTCTTCAACATTTGTTTTTGTTTTAATTTTCATTTTAAGTCAATATGGTGTGGGTTCCATTCCACCATATTACTCCTCCCCCTATTGTAAAATTATTAGAACCTATATCTATATTTTTATCTGCTCCAGTATATGGAACCATAGTGTTCTCTACACTTGCATTGTTTTCTAAGATATAATTTGTAGTTGATGTATTTATATCATCTACTTCTGATGAAGTATAGTATAATGAGAAATTAGCAACCCAGGTATCTGAACTCCAAGAAGTATTGTAAGCTGTCCAATTAGCAATCCATGTAGCATCTCCACTACCTTCTCCATTAGTTCCATTAACATATAAAATATAGTTTTCTATACTTGCATTGTTAGCATTAATGTAGTTTGTAGTTGATGTATTTATATCGTCTACTTCTGCTGATGTATAATAACTTGAGAAGTTAGCAACCCATGTATCTGTATCTGTACTCCAAGAAGCATTGTAAGCTGTCCAGTTAGCAACCCATGTAGCATCACTAGCTCCAGCTCCATTAGTAGCATTAACTTCAAGGATGTAGTTTTCTATACTAGCATTGTTCTCAGCTATGTAGTTTGTTTGAGATATGTTTTGGATGTTAATATAGTTTGTAGTTGAAGAGTTATCAGTTTCAATAGCATTTGTAGTTGATGTATTAATTGTATCTACTTCTGCTGATGTATAATAACTTGAGAAATTAGCAACCCATGTATCTGTGTCTGTACTCCAAGAAGTATTATAAGCTGTCCAGTTA
>JAFCCM010000036.1 GCA_017610225.1 Candidatus Aenigmatarchaeota archaeon
ATCTGCATTCTATTACTTAAATCATAATTACCTCTGTTGTAGAAAACAACAGGATCATCCGTTGCCAGAGTATTAGTATCTCCTAGGTTTAGAGTACTACCAAAAGTGATTGAACTTGGAGTGTAGTTCCATGCTTCAAGTGTATTGTATGTGAATGTAGTTGAAGTGTTCGAATTCTTTCCACTATCATCATCTGCTCCTGTTGAATTAATTGCCCATGTTCCTGTCGCATCATAATACCACATATTTATCGAGCAACTAAAGTTAGCAGTCTGATAGTCGATGTTAGATTCTTTGTTGCAGGAATTATTTACCCTATCTGTTTCACCTGCTTTTGTAAATCTACCATAGCCTGATGAAACATCCGATGCCCCATCTGGATCATAGACAGCAAACCAAAATAGAACTTCAGTTGTTGTTCCTTCTGTTGGTGTTTTAGATGAGATTACACTGACATTATTAACTGTTGGCGCTGTGTTTGTGATTGTCAGATAATGAGTTTCTGATGATGCTGTGTAGTTTTCATCGCCTGGCCAAAAAGCGGTTACATTGTATTTTGCTTTTGTGTGGTTTAGGTAGGTGTAATTATATAGTGGTGTAGTTCCAGATTGTTCAACAAACCCTGTCAGGTTGGAGTCGATGTAAACTGTTTTTCCTGCTACGCTTACTGTTGCTGTTAGGTTGGCTGTTCCTAGGTTGGTATAATCTGCCTTATCACCATCAGTCCCGTTGAGAAGTAGGTTGACTGTTAGTGATCCTATATTCACAGTTAATATTCTTTCAATGCTTCCAGGCAAATATTTCTGGCATCCATCTGTTGCATAGGTAAAATTATAGGCCCCCACAGCTAGAGTAACAGCTCCATTGCTCATGGTTGTTCCATTTCTGTAGAGCGTGTAGACACATCCTACGTCATCGGCATTACTTTCTGAACTTTGAACGTTTGTTGCATTTGGATAAGTTCTTTGTTGTGGAGAAGCTGAAGACCCATCGAGGGTTAAGGTCATGCCAGCAGTAGGGTCACTCTTTGCAGTACAATGGTAATTATTACAATATTCTGTACCTAAACAATCATTATCATCACAGCAATCCCCACTATCATCACCCACACAAGATCCAGAACAACATATACCGTCTTGAACATAATTAGCTGATGTTAATGATTTATCACACTGATCTATATCAACACAATTACCACAACTTTGTGTATATCTATTCCCATTACCAGAATCAATACAAATCTCACCAGAAGTTAAACAACTAGCATCGCCATCTGTATTACCAGAACCGTCATTAACACAAATACCATCTGCAGAATATGTTCCTGATGTAACACTATTATCACATTGTTTTTCACTCGTCACATCATTATCATCACAATTACATTCTGAAGTTCCGACAGCCTCATCTATACAACAGGAACTTCCAGCACAAACACCATCCTGAGTAAAGGATGTGGATGAAGAAGAGTCACATCTATCTCCTGATGAATCACAACTTGCAACAAAATACTTGTTGTCTGAAGTATCCACTCTTATTATGGAACCAGATGCTGTACAAGTGTTTGAATAAGTACACATACCGCTTGCTGAATAATCACCACCAGTTACAGAAGAATCACAACTATCTCCTGATGAATCCAAATCCCAGTCATAACTGCAAGACGAACAATCAGATTGGTAATGTGTATCATCAAAACATATATGTCCTGAAGTGTCACAAGAACTTAAAGTACAAGTCCCGTCCTGAGTGAAAAAGTAACTGGTGAATGATCCAAACGTGTTGTCACAGGAGTTTCCTTCGCTTGTGTCAGTGCAGCCAGTCCATGCTGAATTACCTTCATCTACTGCTGAACATCCGTCTGTGCCGCAATCCAATGAAGCAGGAGCAGATGTATCACAGCTGGTTCCAACACAAACACCATTGGCAACACCGTCAAAGTCTGTGTCACAGATGTCACCATTGTATTCGGCTGCACAACCATGTGTCTCAAAGGTTCCGTCCTGATTAGTGTCAACCATCTCATCTGTTGTCTGGCAAGTTCCACCTGAACATATTCCTCCTCCTGTTGGTCCTGTTGCTGGAGTATCATCACATATTTCTCCATCATTGTCAGTACAGGTACAGGCTTCATCTCCTCCTGACCAGTCTGGACTGGATGTTTCACCGCTTGCTATCACACTGTTACAACAAGAAGAAACAGCGCAATAACCATCTCTAACATAATCATATGGGGTTGGACTTGAAATATCAGAATCACACTCTCTTCCAGCAGTACAACCAGAGTAATAAGTTCCTCCAGTTAATGATAAAGCCCCAGTTACACAAGTTCCCCCAGAAACACACATTCCATCCGCGGTGGCATCAGCATCATTATCATCACATAAGTTTTCAGAAGAAGCCGAGCAACCACAAACAACATTATCTCCACCCACACTATTTCCTCCAACATCAGGATCTCTAACCAATCCACTTCCACTTGTACAATATGTCCCGTCAATACACCAGTAGTTGGAATTACCAGTACAAATTGCGTCATTTCCTGAGGCTATTGGAGACGCATCACAACAACAACCGAAAGTAGAATCACCATCCCAATCCTCACCAGTATCATCTCCACAACAATAGTTTGTTGTATACCAGTTACCACCTCCAACACAAGCATCACAATAGGTTTGAGAATCATCATTATCATACCAAGTTCCAGAGCCACAATATTCTCCTACTTGAGTTGATGCTGATGAACCAGTATCATGGCAAGAACCAGTATTATAACAACCCCACACACTATCAACAACATAGTCATCTACACAATCCATCGATGAGTCACAACAACTTGTACTTGAAGCGCCATCTGTTTCTCCTTGTTCACTTATGAGCCATCCAAGCATCACATTCTGATAATTATGGCAACAGACAACCGCATCAAACTCCCAGACATTGTTTCCAATTGAGGATTGTGAAGACACATTATAGTATTTATATATCAGCCATTGCTCGTTCCCTCCACCTTGTGCATCTGCAACCTTTGTTCTCTGATGATATATATCAAATTGGGTGTTGTCCTCAGCATCGTAAACATCATAAAGTATACAGACATCAGATGTTGATTCTACGTTAGCATACCAACCTATATCATCGACAGTTCCTGTAGCGCGGTTGGTCGTGTCTTTTGTTCCTCTCGGAAGAGATATTGCGTTTTCACAAGTATACGGTCTTGCACCGGAGTTGTCACCATCATCGCAATACTGCAACGAAGAACATTTCGAATCAGCACAACATCCTATATCGCCATTGTCCACATTACATGAACCCGCATTACATGTATACCCACTATATCTCGTATTGCCTGTACAATGGTCTGTGCCACTGCATTGGCTGGTATCAAACACTGAAGCGGTTGACTCATAAGCAGTAGTAGACCCAATCTTACACCTGTTTCCTGACGGGTTGTTTACATTATCTGTTTTGATAACTTTGCCTGTTTCAATGCAGCTTGCACCGTTATTGAATCCTACATAATACTGGTCATAAGTACAGTCATTCACAGCATCGCACTGGTACCAAGCATTACTGCAATAACAGGCTTGTGCTCCTGTACCGCAGTTAGTACTGCCGCTTGGATTTATGCTGTTGCCGCTTTGGCAGACATCTCCAACATCTACGTAGGCTGTGGCATCGTTAGTGTCGCATGCACCTGCTCCATCACAAAGACCGTCGGGTCCTCTTCTAGTATATTGATTATCACAACTATTATAGGATGCAGTACACTCATCCTTTAAATCCTCACTACTAGTTTGAACAACACAAACATTAGAAACACATTTATAACACAAAGCACAATCAGAATTATCTAAACAATCACCATCAGCAACCCAAGCACCATTCAAGCAAACACCACCACTTCCAATCCAATCGTCACTGGCGCCGTCATCACCGCAACACTTATTACTATTCCAACAACCAGTTTCAGTACCACTACAAATACCTTGAGTACCACTAACACCACATTCACAAACATATGAATAAGAATCAGCATCAATACGATAAGTACCACTTACACATGCAGCATAATTAGTACCATCACACTCTGTATCAGTCTCATCACAACAGTTCATGCTCCCAGCATTGTTCTCCCAGCAGTTAGACTCGCCAGCTGAACATGTATCTATGCCTAAATCTCCCCCTCCACAATTACAACCGTTTTGCGAATCTTCGTAGTCCTCTTTTGTACATGAACTTGTACAGTACCAACTCGTGCCATCACAAGCAGAAGGAGAATCCTCATCACATTGAGACGATCCACCACAATCAGAATCATAACTATTGGTATATTCACATGTACCGACATCACCACCTGAAGTAGAATAGACACAATTATTAGTTCCTTGACATTCAGCATTCACAACATGATTCGCATCGCACCACCAACCATCAGGATCTTTTTCATCACACTGACTGGAAGCACCACAAGCCTCCTCACAATCTGAATCCTCTCCCACATAACTATCACAATTATCACAAACACCATCATCTGGGTCATATCTCTTGCTTCCAGCACTAAAATCACCATCAGTAAAGGTTTCATCACAGGTATCACCCTCAACCGAAGCATCAGGATCTGAAGAAGATTGATAATTAGCACCATCATAAATCACAAAACCATCGACTGAATAAAAACAATCAGCACCTGAATTGTCTGCACACAAACCCTCCTGGTTAAACCCATTATCTCCTATTGAACCAGATTCACATGAATCCCCAGAGGCAGTATCACAAGAATCGTACATATTCCCATCAGTATAATCATCAGATGCACAACCATCAGTACCACAATTCACTCTTACAGTACTGGTATCACATACACTATCTCTACACACACCGTTTGCATTTGGTCCTGAGGAAGCACTAGAATCACAGATATTTCCAGCAGTGCAAGAACAATCCTCATCTCCCCCAACCCAGTCTTCTGATGTTTGGGATACTTCACCACTGTCTATTAATCCAGTACAACAACTGGACTGAGCACAGTAACCATCCCTTGTGTAACCACAAGTTCCACTCACACAAGAATCAGAATCACATTCTCTTCCAGCAGCACAGGAAGAGTAATAAGTATTCCCAAATTTACCCACTAAACCGTCAACACAACTACTGCTCGCACAAATACCATCAACATTAGCATCTGAATCTGTATCATCACATATTTGACCTCCACTAGCACAACTACAAACAATATCATCACCACTCAAAGATGAACCACTCATACTTCCGCTGTCATAAACTACTCCCGTACAATAAGTTCCATCAATACACCAGTAGTTAGAGTAACCAGTACAGATAGCATCATTTCCTGTAGCTATTTGTGAACCATCACAACAACAGCCTTGTCCTGCATTACCACCAGTATCCCAATCATCAGAAGTTGTATCATCACCACAGCATTTAGAATTCCCTCCTGTTCCTTCAGAGAGCCATGTGTAACCCCCACAAGAGCACCAGTTAGAACTTGTATCATAAGTAACAGTATAGGCAACAGTCCATGAAGTATATTCCCATTCATAACTATCACCTTGTGCATACGCCCTTGCTTGAACGTCATAAGTACCTTCTGACGGGCAAAAAGTATAACCATCACTATCTGTCCATGTTTCTGTCACTTCTGGTGTTGTTCCACAAGTTCCAGATGAAGAAGAATAACTCATATCTTGCCATCCCCTAGGATCATTAGTGTCACTTGGATTTCTTAGAAGAAAATCCATATCACTAACATCACACATATGACAAGGAGAAACATCTGTCCCTACACAATCAGCTAAGTTATAAGCATAAGCAATCTGATCACCAAATTTGAATTCTAGTGTGTGTTTACCAGCAGTTAGAACTTTTGATACAAAGTACCCTTCATCTTCACAATAATAATCAGGATAAAATATTGATACTACCTTATCTCCATGTCTTATATATTGGTGTTCTAAAGTCTCATTTCCACACTTAATCTCTAAAAATTCCAAATCATCTTGGGTTAAAGGATTATCTGGAACCTCAGTAAAAGAAGTGTCTGGTATAGCAGTAACAGTTAAGTTAGCCATTCCAGTTGTATTAAATCTAACAGTCCAATTACCACCAACAGTAGGGTAACTCTGAACATTAATTATAGTAATATCCGCCTCTACTTCAAATTCTTGCTCAGACAAATGAGGGATTATCCATTCAACCCTATCAACAAAAGAATTATTATTAGTATCCAATAATTTAACATCAAATCTTGGATCATTTGTGACATCTATTCTATTACCATTGTCAAACCAGAATAATCTTGGATTATAAACAGGTTCAAGTAAATTTGTATAAGATTTAACATTAGTGTAATGAACAGATGAGTTGGATTTTACAATGACTTTTTTGATAAGTTTACCTTTTTCTATATTTACTTCCTCATCCTTCCAAGGAGATGACGTTTTATAATTTATAATATATTCATCATTGTCTGATTCTACTCTCATATTCCACTTAACAGGTTTATAAATTTCGGCTTCCTCTTGTTTATTATGATGAAGTGAAGAAGTATGATAAGTTATTTTTTCTATATCTTTTGTTACTAATTTTTCCCCCTCAACTGATTTATTTACTGTTATTTCAAAAGCATCTTTTGGTATTAAATCTCTTAGAGTTTCTATTGTTTCTTCACCTACATTAGTTCCATTTTTCACATTAACATCTATTACCGGGGAGAAAATTGTCGTAGTACTACCATCATTTGATATACTAACATCTATTACTGGTGATTGGGTTGTTGTTGGTTGTTTAACAATTCTTTTTGTTTCTCCTTTGCCAGCGAATTTACCTTCAACAGAAAATATAATTCCCCCAAATTTCTTAAGTTTTGGTATAGTCCATGAGATTCCATCAATATTGCTATCACCATTTGAATCTATGAACTTGAGATCATAATCAGGATTTTTTGTAACTCTTATCATTGTACTATCATCCAAATACCTGAACAATTCTATATCATCAAGATTATTAGAAATGTCTGTATATACAAAAATATTGTATCTATCTTGTGAATCAGTTTGGTAAATGACTATTTTTTTAGACCAAACATTGCCAAAAATTTCTGGATCATATTCCATCTTCTGAGGACCTGTTATTTTAATAGATTCTCCAAATGATTTTGATGCTATTATACATATGAATATCACTCCTAGTACTAAGAATAAACTTAATTTTAGTAAAATCTTTTTTACTGTTTTATTCTTTTCTTTGTAATTCATTTCACAATACCTCTGAGTAGGCTAAAAATAATAAAATCAGAAGGTCGATATCGGGGAATAGGAATGACATGACCTTCTGAAAAAAACATTAGAGACTTCAAATAGGCAGAATTAAGTGAATTTAATGAAACAGAGAAATGACTATGATGATTTAGAGTCTTGGATAATCTAAACATGTCTTGCATTCCTATTCCCCCGAATAAAAAATCTATAATAACATTTGATTTTTGTATTAAATAAATTTTAAGAGAATTTGAATGAAATAAGTCATTTAATCAAATATTTTTACTTCTTCTGATGAATTATTCATGACAACTTCAAAACAATCATTAGAACAACACCACATGAGTTCTGATGTTTTAAATACACTATTTTCTAAACAGCCATTAACACTTACTGTATCAAAGTTATTTGGAGCGAGTTTCCCTTTTACATTATATATATCAAAACCATCCTTCGTAGGAATTGTTATCTTAACTTTTGTAATTGCTCTAGAGTTAGGATTAAAAAATGGTATCACTGTTTTATCATTTATGCATTTATACTGGCCATACTCTATCATACAATTAAATTCAGGTGCTTTTGAAAATTCTCTTAAATTTTCGATCTTAGGAACTATCAAAGAAATTATTCCCATTATTATGAAGACTGTAAAGAACAATACAACAAGTCTTATATTCTTTTTTGTTAAGTCTATTATTATCCTCTTATTTACATTCTTTTTTATTTTTTCAGGTTCTCTCTTCTTTTTCATATATAATACCTATGGCACAGGAACTAATTCTTCAAACCCTCTTCTATCAGCATACTCTTTAAATATACCTTCGCAAACTTTAAAGTATTTACAACCAAAACATTGTGGGCCTTTTACTCTCCCAGATTCTCTTCTACCTCTTTCTACTTCTAAATCTTCAAACTCTGGACCTATATGTTCCTCTTTTAGAACATTTCTCTCTTCAAACTCACTTAAACGATTTTCAAAACCAAGCAGATAACAAAAAGGTATATATCTCACTACAAAATGTTTAATATCATGTCGTATTCCAACAAATAATGTTTCTGGTATAATATCTATAAGTTCACCTAACCTTGGAACAATTTCTTCAAAATTTCTTAAAGCATTTCCTCTCGGGTGGACAAATATAAATTCACATCCATTCACATTCAATTCAATATTTTTCTTTGCAATTTGTGGTAAAAATTTAAGGTTGGGTCTTACGATTGTTGTATTTGTACAGATATAACCATCTTTGCAAAATTTTCTGAAATTCTTGATGCCTTTGCATAGTTGCTTAAAACTTCCAGGAACTCGGGTTAAATAATCATGTAATTCAGGTGTATGACCATGAATAGAAAAAACAACAGAATTTAGCCCAGATTTGACTATATCCTTTGTGAATTTTTCATAAGAAAACATTCTACCATTACTTGTTAGAGAGATTGTTTTAAACCCAATATCCTTTGCATATTTTACCAAATCTATAATATCTTTCCTAATAGTTGGTTCTCCACCGAGGAAATCAACAAACGTTGATCCTCTCTTTCTAGCTTTATCCAATTTTTTTTTGATTTGAGAGGTTGTATTTGACTTATAAGTTTCTCTTTTATCTGTAGCATAACAAAATCTACAATTATTATTACATTCATATCCCATTATTATTGATGTTTTTATTTGAACCATTTATTAAACCTGTAATTATATTGTGAAAAAAATTAATTATTCTTATTTTATTGGATTAAATTCTTTATCTCCTGCTAACACATAATAACTTTTCCATATCATTGGACATTCTTCTTTCATAACACAATTTTCACATCCTTTAACAAACATTAATTCACTAGTTTGTTTTGTAATACCTTCGGCTAGGTCCCAATATTTTTTCTTAATTGTACAGGGAGGAAAGTGAAACAGTTTAACGTCAATATTGTTTTTTGTTAGTATGTCAATAGCTTTTTCTACATATAGATTTGATTCAGAAATTTTGACAAACATTTTCTTTCTATTAATGAATGCATTTCCGGTATATTTCATATTTATGAACACTACACGAGTAATACCCTTAAATTCTTTAACAATAAATTCAGGAAATTGAGGAATATCTTTATAATTGATTTTATTTACTATTATTCTTAGTTCAACTTTAATATTGTTTTTAAGTAAATTTTTAATTCCTTGTTTTGTTTCTTTAAAACTCCCTTTTAACCTTGTTATGGTATCGTGTATTTTAGAATTACATCCGTATAGAGCAACACCAACCATAAAGTTACCTAGATTCAAATCAGATAATTGTTTTGTAAACTCTTCGGAACTAAATTTCCTAGCATTAGTTACCAAGAATATGTACATTTTTGGGTGATTTTTTCTTGTATATTTTAATATACTGAACATCTCTTCTCTTAATGTTGGTTCTCCTCCAGTGAAACAAAGCGATGTATTATCATCCTTTATAGAGTCTATCACATTTTTAATTTGGTGCATGTAAGGATTTCCCATTTTATGTGTCTGTCTAGTATCGAAAATACATGAAAGGCAATTATTGTTACATTTAAAAGTTAGGGGCCAATCAACCATGTAATCTACTTATAAGAATTATTTCAAAACTATTTTAATCTATTAGAATTTATATTAAAAATATGAAAGAGGTAATAAAAAAAGTTGAAACTTTAATGTGGTTTAGATGCAATTGTAAGTGTATATTTTGTTCTGCCGGTGATTTTTTAACTTTGTCAAAAAAAGATAAAAATTTTGGTGTTAAATCTACTAAAGATATAATGAAAGATATTGATTATGCTGCTTCAATAAAAGCAGAAACTTTTTCATTTTCTGGGGGAGAACCTACTATAAGGAAAGATTTACCACTTTTAGTAGAATATGCAAAAAGTAAGAAAATAAAAAAAATTCAAATTCAAAGTAATGGAAGGATGTTTTATTACAAAAAATACTGTAAATTAATGATAGATTCTGGAGCAAATGAATTCGCCATCTCCTTTCATTCACATAAGGAAGATATAGAAGATAAATTAATGGGAGTTAAGGGAAGTTACAAGCAAGCTTTAGAAGGAATAAAAAATCTTAGGAAAATGAATCAAGAAGTTAAAATATCTATAGTTATAACTGAATTTAATTACAAAGATCTTCCTGATCTGACTAAAATGCTTTTAAATCTTGGTGTTAGTGAAATGAGATATGATTTTGTGAATATTGATGGTTATGTAAAAAATAATCCTAAGGCAATAGTTCCTAAAATGAGTAAAGCTATACCTTATATTAAAGAATGTCTCAAGATGTATGATCCTAAAAAAGTTTGGATGGCTGTTTTTAATATTCCATATTGTCTTCTAAAAGATTATCCAGGACATATAGTTGATATGATTCAACCTGCAACACAATTAAGAAGTGCAGATTTTACAATCTCAATCAAAGACAACAGAAGAAAGGGTAAGATAAAGCTAAACAAATGTAAATACTGCATTTATAATAAAATATGTTTTGGTATATGGGAAGAATATGCTAAAATTTATGGGACTGGGGAGATCAACCCAATTATAAAAAAACAATTAAATAGACGAAAATAATTTTTAAAAATGGACGAGGAAGAAAATATCATGTTACAAGAATTTGTCGCAGTGAAAGATGGAATAAAGCCAGTCATGTTTTTTGCATCAAACAATTTAGAAAATTTTGAAATATTCGATAAATTATGCCTGAATATAGTTTATGTATTATTAAAAAAAACATTGAAAAAATACATGGTTTCTCCAACCACCCCAAAGAATATATTTTTGTTTCAAGAAATGAACGTCTGGCTGAGCAAGCATATAAATTATGGGTAGGAAATGAACCTAAGAAACTAGGTAAAATGCTGGGTTATCCAGATTGTTGTGTTGATTTTTATATTAAAAATTATTTAAAAGAAAAAATTCCAACTCCAAAAGATTTACTTTCAAAATCAAAAAAACCATCATTTTATACTAATAACATTTTCAATTTTTCTTCTAGATTAAGTTTAAAAGGTGGAGAAATAGAGATTTTTTCAAAAAATAAGTCAATATTCGAAAATCATCGAACTTACATCTTATCTCACATGTACCATGTTCTTATGATTGCGATGATAGCATAGAGATTGGTAAAAGGATTCTGAGATCACTGAAAAAATATAACCACACTTTTGCAGAAAAACTTGAATTCTATTTGAAAAAACCTGTTATATGGTTTGACTTGTTTAACTGGATAGTTTTTAAAGGTCAAGTTAGTAGGAATGAAATTAAATATACAAAAATATTACCATTAAAATCAATATATCCTAAAAAGGAATTAGATAAGTTTAAAAGTGGTAACAGGGCAATCCTCTTGGAAAATGAAATTGAAATATTTAAGAATGATAAGTTGTTATTTAACTTACCTAAAAATAATGGAGTAATCATAAATTTTGGTTAATGAATTAATAGCATTACCCCTTCTTATGTTAACCATATCAAAAATTCATAGGTTCTTTGATACATGATGAATTTGTTCCCCAACATTTCCATCTCTTTTGAGCCAATTCATGTAAATTTTCCTATGTTCTTCAGAAAATATTAGATTTTTAAATATGGTTTTATGCATTTCTTTGAATATGTTACATCTAAAATTTTCTGCTAATTTTGGTATGATTGTTCCAGTTGTTTTATAAATATTTACAAGACAAATTCCACAAAAAGGCGACCATGGACAAGCATCACATAAGGTTGCATATTTGGAAGACATATCAATCATTGTTGTAGTTGTTTTATGTCTAAAAATTTCGTTATATTTGCTTTCCTTTACATTCCCAAGTTTGAATATGGGATATATCTTTGACTCATCGCATGGAAAAATATCACCTTTATAACTATAAAGCATTTGAGTTATCGCTGCTCCACATGGTGATTGAATATCAACAAACATAGGGTCTTTTTTATTTAATATTTTCTTTAGCAACAGAGTAGTCATTATTTCAAGAAATGGCTTTTCTTTGTTGATTTTTATTATATAATCAGAACTTTCTTTCCAGAATTTTAAATATTCTTTTGGTGTATAACCTATTTTTTTCCATTGTTGTTTAGCAAATCCAAGGTTATTCATAAATCTTAACCACACACCATCAAATCCCAATTTAGATAACTCTTCTGGAATTTCTTTTGGATAAGATAAAGAATCACGGGTGATTGTTGTTAATGCGTTCAGATTGAAATTTTTTCTATATTTTGTCTTTATTCTTTTAACCCAATAAACAACTTCTTCATATGTTCCTTTACCTGAGAGATATTTTCTATTTTTGTTGTGTAGTTCTTCAGGTCCATCTAATGATGTGGCTAAACCCATGATATTATGCTCAATTAAAAATTCAAGTATTTCTTCTGTCATTAGGCTTAAATTAGTAACAAGATTAAATAGAACTTTTTTATTAACTTTTTTTGATATTTTTTCTGCATATTCTACTATCATCTTTACAACATCGAAATTTAAGAGACATTCCCCACCCTGAAATTCTATCACTAGATTGTCAGATGGGGATTTAAAAATAAAATCTACTATAGCTCTAGCTGTATCTTCATCCATATCATACTTTTTTTCTTTTGGTGATTTGACTGAGGAATGACAATAAATACATTTCATATTGCATCTAAATGTTGGTACGATAATGTGGAGTGTAGGACCTTTGAATAAGAAATGATACCTTTCTCTAAAATCTTTTATAACTTTATTTATATTCTTTTCAGTTATTATTATCCCTTTGTCTTCTAGAGTGTTGAATAAATTTGTATCTTCGTTCAGTTTCTCTAGTCTTAAAAGTTTGTATTCTTCATTTGTTAAAACAACCCAAGATGCATGATCTGTTGTTATAAGTATATGATCTTCATCAAATTTGAAGTTGTTAAATTTATTATTTATATAAGGCTCATTAAGCTTTTGGTTTGATAAACTCCATACCATTTAAAATTCACCTGTTTTTGATAAACCAAGAACATAATTCATGAACTCAAATAACACAATTTCAATATCATATTTCTTTGATTTTGGGATAATTTCAATTTCTAATTTATTATTCATTTTTTCAATTTCAAATTTACATATCTTATTGTAATCTTTACATGCTTCTCTGACATTCTTTTCAGGATAAAAAATTGGATTTACAATTATTTTTATACCGCTTTTATTACTTTTTATGTTTAGCATAAGAAACATCAATCTTTTTTTAGATCTACTTTTTTAATACCTACAGACTTATCTGGAGTCCATGGCTCTGCTATCCCCAGAGGGTCATCAATAAATTCAACTTCTTCATTATTTTCATCATCTTCATCAATAGTATTTGTCATTAAAGCCCTTTCAACTATGATTTTTCTAATTTCACTGGTTCTGGCTGCTTGAATAGCATATACAGAATAATTAATTAGTTCATTATTAAATTTCATTACAATTTTTTCTATATCATCTTTTGGATTTTTTGTTTTTAGAAAAACTTCTATTTTGTTTTTTGGATCTCCATCAAGAACTATATATAATTTATCCATGAGTACGTATGCAGCTGAATATATGACTTCTAAAGGAAATATTTTAGGGTTTATTGATAAAGTAGCAGTTTTCTCTTTTTTATTTATTTTTAAATTAGTCATATTATTCATTCCATCACGGTTTGATTATTATTTAATTTGAATTTATTAATACCTTTTTGTGAATTTTAGCGTTAGGGTTTATTTCATTACAAGCTAGATAAAACAACTTATCTTTAATTTCAGGTTGTGAAAAAGAAAGTTTATAAAAATTAGATTTTTCTGTAAATTTTCCTTTTAGATGTAAATGTTCAATTTTTTCTATATCTGAATATGTTAGATTTTGTGGATTATATATTTCAAAAAGATTGGGGTTATAGTATTCTTTAAAATCTATTATTTTATGGTTCTTTATTTTTTCCCATATAGCATTTCCTTTCATTCTCTTTTTTACATGTAATAAATCAATTAGATTAGGTAAAATTTTCTTATAATCATATTTTTTCCCAATTTTTAATGCATTTTTCCCCATTTTTAAACGTAGATTGTCATCTTTAAGTATTCTTAAGACCTTATCTGCAATTTGATTCGGGTCTAGATTTTGTTTCTCATTAATCCAGTTAAAATCAACTAAATACCCATTTTTCCCATCTAAAATTGCCTCTCTGAAAAATGGATAGTTTGGGCATACTACAGGGACACCACATATAAAAGATTCAATATTAACAACTCCAAAGGTTTCATCTGAACAAATACTTGGATTAATGAAGACAGAAGATTTTGCTAATAATTTATATTTCTCATTACCAAATACAGGACCAAGAAAAGAAACATTATTTTTTATTCCAAGTTTAATTGTAAGATTTTTTAACATTTTAAAATATGATCCTTGATCTCCTGAAGATAGTGGACCTAGTATATTTAATTTTATGTTTGGAATTTTTTCTTTTATAATTGGTATGGCATATAAAAGTATTTCAACTCCTTTCTCCTTTTCTAGTCTCCCTAAATATGTTATAATTTTTTGTTTATTGTCTACATTAATATTTTTAATGTTTTTCTGTATTGATTCAACATCAAATGAAAATGGAATTACATGAATATTTTTTACTTTTAATATCATATTTAAACATTTTTTTGAGTATTCAGATGGTGCGATTATTATATCACCACTTCTAATAAAAGGTGCTGAAAACAGGAAAAACTGTAGCCACCCAAAAATAGTATGTGTTATAAATATGAATGGAATATTAACTTGAAGTAAATCTCTATATAAAAATGGGAAAATAGAAAAGTGTTGAGGATTAAAGTACAAATAATCTATATCTAATTTACCTATTTTTTGGAATAAGTCTTTTGTAAGATCATTTGTTTTTATTGATTTCAAAGTAACAAAGTGTGACATGTTATCAAAAAAGAGTTTTTCATTAATTCTCGAACTTATGAAATGGTCAAAAGGTATTTTTAAAATTCCAATTTTAATATTTTTCTTATTTTTTCCCTTAACATTCCTAGTAATGGTATTAAAATTTACTTTATCTACTATCAAATTTTTTGAATGTATTTGTTCGCCTTTTATAGGAACGAATTCATCAGAACCATATTTTTCCCCATATTCTCTCCATGGACCTTCACATATCAAATTAAATTTACATTTTTTGCATTGTGGAAATTTAACTTTCCCCAACTCTTTTTTCCATTTATCAAAATCAATAATACCTTCTGTATCTCTTACTTCAGCTTTAGGTATATAGAATTCCGAGCAGTATTTTTCATAACCTTGCATAAAACAGAAAGGAAATGCTTCTATCATTGCGGTTATTTGTGTATTTTTGACTATATCCAATGCTTTGTGAATATATGGTGCTACCAAAGATTTTCTAGGAACAATTTGATCAAAATATTTCCATGCATTTCCACATGGATGAACAAAGGCAAGTTGTAATTGATCGACCTTTAAATCTATTAATAACTGAACCAATTCGGGTAGGTATTTATAGTTGAATTTAGTTATAACAGAATTACTCAATATATATTGGTCAAGTTCTCTCAAATTTTTTAATCCTTTGATAATTTGATTATAGCTTCCAGGAGATCTTGTTTGTGAGTCATGTATTTTGGCAGTATGACCATGAATAGAAGGAGCAAATTCAGTTACGCCAGATTTTATCAATTTTTCACAAAAATTTTTATAGGATAACATCCTTCCATTAGTCTGAATTTGAATGACCTCATAACCAATATTCCTAGCAGAAGTTACTAACTTAAGTATATCTGGTCTAATTGTTGGTTCCCCCCCTGTAAATACAACCTCTTTTATACCTTCATTATAAGCATCTTCTAAATCTTTCTTTAATTTCTTAGTAGTTTGGTCTCCTAGGTCCCTCCTATGTGCTTGAGCACAAAATATACAATTGTTGTTGCATTTAAATCCAACTTTTAGATCTAATCTTTCTAGCATATTATCACATGAAGTAATTCAATAAATTTTATATTAGCGAATAAATATAAGATATAAAATTTGTTTTGATTAATAGTGTTATTAAAAATCCAAGAAAAATAAAGAATGCAAAGTGTTGCTTTTCATTTATTAGTATTGTATCAAAAGAAAATTTTTTCCTTTTAAGAAGTTTTTTTATCTTTTTAACATCTTTGGTTTTTAGATAATTTAAACTATGTATGAATTTGTATTTTTTTTGTGACATTATTTCAACGAAACTCATTGTGAGGGTTGATAACTTATGATATTTTCTTCCTTTTTTATAAATATTTTCGGCTAATATCATCCCATGTTTGAGGTTTTCTATTTTAATTTCTTTTGTGTATAGTCTAAAACCAAGATATAATATAAAAAATCTAAAAAATATGAAAACTAAAATAGAGAGAGTTATATTTAAAATGAAATTTAATGTAAAAACAGTTTTGTAGTCTAATATAATCCTTATAATGGCCATAAATGTAAATGCTATTTCAGTTCGAGGTCCAGATAATGCATGTAAAATTTCAAACCCGAAAAATACTATAAACAATGAAGAAAAAAAATCAAGGGGAATATTAAATATATTTAAGAAAATACCGAATACCCAAAGGAATCCTATAAACATTATGAAAATGAAGAATAGAGTATATGGATTAAAAGAAAATTTTAGTGCATTTTTTAATATATCTGTTCGACTTCTGTAGACTAGAAAAAAGATATAAAAACAAAAAATTGGAACGAAACAATTAACCAAAAAATCAAAAATTATTGATTTATTTGTTATAAGATTGGGAGGGAAAAATAACATTAGAACTGTGAAAAATTTAGCATCACCAGCAGGCCACATTCCAAGCCACCAAAGGCCAAAAGAAATTATTAAACAATATATTATTCTTGGGACTATTTGAAATGAAAATCCATAGACCAAAAGTTGAAAAAATACACCAAATAATAATAAAATGATGATATAAATATTTTTTATTATACCTTTTTTGAAATCCTCATATGAAATTAAAATACCTAGAATAATTGGGACAAGAATAAAATATTGTAACATATTATCCACTCATTTATGTAATTTCATTTATATTTTCAAAACATTGTATTTTTGCAACTTCATCTTTAATATCGTTACAAAATCTTTTGTTTTTTTTCAAATAAGCAAAACACACAGATTTCCAATCTATATTAGTTATGTTTTGGCAAATTTCAAAATCATTTAATTCTATTGCAATATCTTTAAGACACATCCCTTTGAAATAGGGATCATCTATATAATAGCATATTTCTGGATTTTTTTCAATAAAAGCTATACAATTGAGCCTATATGATTCACGTTCAATACAGTCACAATATTTTCTCTTGTTTTTTATAAAAGATAAACAGAAAAATTTTTCATCCAATTTTCCTTTACCACAATCCTTTTTTATCTCGTTTATCATATTTAAACACCCTTTATCATTAGAACAAAGTTCTGGATTAAGACTTTCGGTAGCATCTAAAAAACAAAAATTTAGATTTTTTCGCCTTTTAAGAAAATTTTTCTTATTATATTTTACTAAAAAAATAGTTGTTACTAATAGTATAAATATTGTAAAAATTACTAGGAGTTTCTTCATAGTAACTATTTTTATAAAACAGAAATAAACAATTATCTGTTAAAAAGGTCTCATTTCTCTCCTCATTTTGAATAGACTAGAGATATTCCCTGTTTTTGATATCAAGTCAGAATAAAACATTTCAATATCTTTTTCTGATAACTTAGCCCTTTGATCTGCTTCTATTAATACAGAAGGTAATCCATATCCTGCATGCCCAGAAATTTTCATAAGTATGCTTGAAATTTTATCTGCTATTTCAATTCCATCTCCAAAATTGATGAAATCCACTCTAATTGGTCTATCAAATTCTACTGTTTTAATGTAAAAGCTAAGGAATGATTTTTCTAATTGTTTGAACTCTTTTAATATAGGATGAATTTCAGGATTTATAGAATAGTTGAATATACATGTTCTCTCCCCTTTCTTCAATATATAAAATAATAGATTACTGTCTTTTGTTTTTTCTAAAATCCCTTGAATTTCTGTAGAAAGTTCTGAACCCATTTCTGGGATAACTCTTCTATTTAAGATGTCACAAAACTTTACACCACGACTATCTTCAATTGCTCCTGATAATATTACTTTTTGTTTTTTAGAAAGTTCAAATAATTCTTCATATTTTTTAATCATTTGTTCATAATAATCTTTTAATTTATGATTATCTGGTTTGTTAACATAGTGTGGTATGACTGATCCGTCTAGAAATACAACATCTGGTTTAAGTTTTTTGATTGATTGTATAGTTGTTTCTATCTCCATGATCTGTCTTTCAAAATTATAGCATGAATTTAATTCAAGATTAGAGAATGGGTCTGTTAATATTTTTGGTATAGGTAGAGGATTGGATGATGGATAATAATTGACTTTATCTAGTTTGCCTTTTTTGTAGATAAAATTAACTCCTACTGCTCTCATAAGGATTAAATCTAAACCATGATAACTGTGCTTAACTATACCCCCGTCCACCCCAAGAACACTAAGTTTTTCCGGGAATTTTTCGTCTATTTTATTGATTATTTTTTCATCTGATATTTCTTCATTTGGTCCTATTTTAAACTCATTATTTATTTTTCTTATAAATTTACCAAACTTGATTCTTTTTGATTCAATAAAGTTTATTTTGTTGATGATTTCTTCTAATTGTTGTTGAAATTGTTGCATGAGAATATTTTAGGATTTAAGAAAATTTAAGGTAAGCATTATCACTACAACTCCAATTTTGGTCTTTTCATCAACAGCCATACAACTATCACTGATATTACAACAAATGCTACAATCACTTTAAAATTATTTGATTTTGTAAAAGATATAACTTCTTTTGGCTGG
>JAFCCM010000108.1 GCA_017610225.1 Candidatus Aenigmatarchaeota archaeon
ATTACAATTTATGGAGGCACTTATTCTTTCTTAGAATTATACCTATCCGCTGTATATATTTTTAATAAATTATATTCATCTGAAATTCTTGAGTCTTCATCTACATTATTTACATGTTATAATGGAACAAGTTCTGATTATACTGAAATTATAGAAGAATATAATAATTTTTTTACTTATTTACCATTAACAAGAAATGAAAAAAAAATTAAAACTGATGAATTTTATTTGAAATTTACAAGAGAAAAATCCAGTAATTTTTTACAAACAAAAGATTCAGCTGGAGAAGTTTTAAAAATTATAAATGTTGATTTATATAATTATTTAAATGCACATTTTATTAAAGGAGATAATACTATTCTTATATCTCTTTTAATAGATTTAGGAGATTGGATTAAAAATTTTATTGGCCCAAATTATATAAATATAGCTTATGTTGTTCTTGGGTTAGTTATATTTATAAAAGATATAGGAGATATAGTAAATTTCTTTAAACCTTATCATGCAAGAATGAAAAGTTTAGAGTTAATTGATATTAATAATAAATTAACTGAATCTATAAGATTAGATGATAATTTAAAAAATGTAGATTCTATAGATCCAATTGTTGATTATTGTACTGCAGATGGAGATTTACTTGATTCAACTTCTCTTATTAATTGTGGTAATTTAATATGTCCAGATTCAACGTCATCTTTTTGTTGGGGTTATAGACGTGATACTTATGATTGTGGATCTTATTATGACATTGGAGTTTGTTGGGATAATGAAATTATTATATGTGAAGATCTTATATTAGATGGAGTTTATTGTTTACCTGATGGAACTGCTGCTATTGATTATGGATACACTTTAATGGATTCAACATCGTTTGATTCAACTGAAATTTCTACAGTTTGGGTATCTTCAGGATTTTGTGATTTTGATGAAGAAGGTGTTTTTGATTGTATAACTGGAGCAGATGTATGTCAAATTTCAGTTGAAGAAATTTGAAAAATAACTAATATTAATTATTTTTTAGAACAAAATATAAAACTTAATGGGGATACTATAAAATTATGATTAATAATAAACAAAAAGATTTTTTAGTTCAAATTGAAGATCATTATGGAGATGAATGTTTTGATGATTCTCATTGTCAAATTAAGCAAAATTCTAGAAATCCTCAAGGTTTTGTTGAAGTTTATGAATTGGATAAAAATGAAAAAAAACAATTAGTTGGAAAAAGTAATCTTGTAGTATGTGTAGGGAGACAATTGCTTTCAACAAAATTAATGAATATTAATAATTCTAATATTGATACAGATAAAAATGAACATCTGTATTGGTTCGGTCTTGGAGATGGTGGAAAGGATCCTGCAGATCCTTTTAATCCCAATCCCCCAACTAATTCAGATACATATCTTAACAATAGTATACCTATAAGTTTAATAGATACAACTTGTGGGGATTTTCATGATGGTGCTTATTATAAAAAACCATTTGAATCTGTTAAATATGAAGAAGATCCAGCAAATGATAATTCTTGGTTATTAACTAAAATTACGACAATTATTGGATCTAATGATGCTAATGGATATCAACTTTCTGAAGCAGGAATGTTTACATCTTTAAGTGGAGAAGCTGGTTATAGTCCAGGAAGTTCAAATTTTCATTTATTTTCTCGAGTTACATTTCCTGTAATAATGAAAATAAGCTCACGAAGATTAATTTTTGTATGGTATTTATATTTTTAAAAAGAATGCGTTGCGCCGTTCGTTTTAAAAATGGGGACAGAGTTTGGCCACTTTGGAGAAACTTTCCTTGCTCAAAAGGTTTCTCCTAACCCTTTTTAATTTTTTTAGCAAGGAGGAAATTAAAAAATGGAGAATCATAAAGTTAGATGTGAAATTTGTAAAAGAGAGTTTAAGAATGTTATAGCAATATCAACACACATACATCAAACCCATAAAATAAAATCGAAAGATTATTATGATCATTATGTTAAAACTAATTCAAATGATGGAATATGTAAAATGTATACAAAAGTTTCATCATGTAAAAAACATACAAGATTTATTTCTTGCATAACTGGATATTCAGATTTTTGCTCTGCAAGATGTTCAACTTTATCCGAAGATACACAAAAAAAGAAAGAAGAAACTTGTTTAGAAAAATATAAAACTAAACATCCGATGAAGAATAAAGTAGTTATAACTAAGTTTAAAACTACATGTTTAGAAAAATGGGGAGTTGACAATCCTCAAAAAGTTAAAGAGATAAATCAAAAAACTATAAAAACACAAGAGTTAAAATATGGTGGTTGTGGTTTAGCTAGTTTAGAATTGGTGAAAAAAACTGAAAATACCAATTTAAAAAAATATGGTAAGAAAAATTATTTTAGCACTGAAGAATTTAAAATTAAAAGAGAAGAAACTTGTTTAAAAATATATAAAACAAAACACCCAATGCAAACTGATGAAGTTCAAGAAAATTATAAACAAACTATATTAGAAAATAATAAAATTAACCCAAATCGAATAAATGAAATCAAAGAAAAACAAAGGCAAACTTGTTTAAAAAATTTAGGTGTTGAAAATCCAATGTACTCGGATAAAATTAAAGAAAAAGTTATTAAGAAAAAAAAAGATAAATTTATAAAAGAATTAGGCAAATATTTAGAATATTTAAAAATAGAACTTTTAGACAAAGAATATATAAATGCGGGATTCAAACATAATTGGAAATGTTTAAAATGTAATACTAAATTTAAACAAATTTGGAATGAAATTCAACAAGGATATCTTTGCCCAAAATGTTATCCAAGAAATGATGGAACTTCTTTAGCAGAAAAAGAAGTTTATAAATTTATTTGTGAGTTAATTGGAAAAGATAAAGTTGAATCCTAAAACTAATTATTTTTTAGAAATAGATATTTATATTCCTTCTTTAAAAATTGCAATTGAATATGATGGATTATATTATCATTCAGAATTGAGATCAAATGATCCTAAAAATAATCATCTTCAAAAAACGAATTTATGTAAAGAAAAAGGAATTCAATTAATTCATATTTTTGAAGATGAATGGACTTTTAAAAAAGAAATAGTTAAATCAAGACTTAAACAAATTTTAAGAATTAATCAAAATGTTGTAAGAATTCATGCAAGAAAATGTAAAATTAAAGAAATTGACCCAAAAATAAAAAATGAATTTTTAGAAGAATTTCACATACAAGGAAAAGATGCATCTAAAATTAAACTTGGAGCTTTCTATGAAAATGAATTGATTTCAGTTATGACTTTTGGAAAAGGAAACATTTCTAAAGGTTCGAAAGCAATTGAAGGAATTTGGGAATTGAATCGATTTTGTTCAAACTCTAATTATCATATTCCAGGAATTGCAGGAAAGTTATTAAGTCATTTCAAGAAGAATTTTGAATGGAAAGAAATATTTAGTTACGCTGATAGAAGATGGTCTACAGGAAATCTCTATTACAAATTAGGATTTGAATTAGATCATATTACTAATTCTAATTATTGGTATATTAAAAATTTCCAAAGGATTCACAGATTTAACTTGAGAAAAAAACCAAATGAACCTAAAGATATTTCTGAATGGATTCTAAGACAAAATGAAGGTTTTACAAGAATTTGGGATTGTGGAAATTTAAAATTTAAAATAATTAATATATAGATTTAAAAGAAAGGTGATTTATTCATAGAGAAACAATTAAATTAGATTAAATTAAATAAGGAGGAATAGTTATGGCTATCTCACCGGGAGTTTATACGAAGATAATAGATCTCAGCACATATGTAGAGAATGTTCCTGGAACTATAGGAATGATTGCTGCTTTAACTGAGAAAGGACCTGACAATGAACTAACATTTGTCGGGAGTCGTTCAGAATTAATTTCAAAGTGGGGAGAGCCCTCGATCCAAACATATGGAAAAAACTTTGGTCAGGGCCCTTATTGTGCATATAATTTTCTTGGAGAATCTGGTTCTCTATACTTTTTACGATGTCTACCGGATGATGCAACTTTCGCTAATATCAGATTAGATGTTGCCGAAACAGATACTACATCATCTATAACTATAACTTATGTAGATAGTTTAAATACAAAAGTAGAAATTGACTCAAATATTTCAACTGCTGCAGCAGCTTTATGTTTCTTATATCCAATAGGAAGAGGAGAATATTATAACAATATTGGTGTTAGATTTACTGAATATTCTAATCCAATGGTTGATGGTGTTTATGTAATGGATATTTATGAACGTCAAAGTGATGGTGATGATGTTATTATTGAATCATTTGATGTTTCTTTTGATCCTAAATCTGTTGATACGAGTGGAGATTCTCTTTTTATTGAATATATTTTAAATATGTATTCTTCCGTTCTTAGAGCAGATATGACAAAAACAAATGAAGATTGGTCTGATGGTTTTAATACTGTATCTAAAGTTTATGATAAAAATATTGGAACTGTTTCTATTGATAAAGAAGATTTAACTTCTTTAGTTACAGATAATAAACAAGTATTTACAGATTGGGAACAATCAGACGGAGCAGCGAAATATGTTATTATTGGTATTGATGGAACTGGAAATAAAATCTGGGGATGGTTAGGAACTTCTTCTGGTGATGATAATGAATCTTGTGCTGTTTGGAAAAATAAATCTATGACTGATAGAGGTTGGAATGGAAGTACTTCTTTATTTTCTGAAAGTTCAACTGATATTAATTATTGGGTAAAAAAATCATATGGAAATATTGCTCAACCATTTGTATCTTCTGAACCAGTTCCTTTGAAAAAAGGTTCTGATGGGGAATTAAAAAATGATGATGGTAGTTTAAATACGGCTGCTGCTACACAGCTTTTATCACAAGGTTATAATGGAACAATTGATGATACTATTTTAGATCTTGAAAATATTTATTTTACTCTTGTTTTTGATTGTGGTTATCCAAGTGATGTTAAAACACAAATTTCAACTTTAGTTCAAACAAAAAGAGATTGTGTTGCTATTATGGACAATGGTGATAATTCAACTTTTAATAATGCTTATGATACACGATTAAATACTCATACATTTAATACTTATTTTGCTGCTTTATATGAACCTTATAATAAAGTTTATGATTCATTTACTGGTCAAGATGTGTGGTTTTCTCCAATTTATCATATGTCATATTTGTTACCAAGAAATGATTCTGTTTCTGAGATTTGGTTTGCTGCTGCAGGTTTAACAAGAGGTGTAATTGATTCAATTAAAGAATTGAGATATAATCCAAGATTGGGTCAAAGAGATCAGATGTATATGAAACAGTTAAATCCAATTGTAAAATTTAATGAAGGCTATACAGTTTATGGTCAATTAACTTCTCAGGCTAAACCAAGTGCTCTCCAAGATTTAAATATTGTAAGATTAGTTTTGTATTGTAAAAGATCTTTGGAACAATTCTGTCGTTACTTTATTTTTGAACAAAATGATGCTATTACTTGGAATCAGGTAAGTGGAGAAATTGTTGGGTTTTTAGAGGATATTAAAAAAAGAAGAGGATTATACTCATATACTGTAAATGTGTATTCCACTGAATACCTTAAAAAGCGAAAAACTTTCAAAGTTGACGTTACATTAACGCCTGTCAGGGTTTGTGAAAAAATCGAACTTAACTTCTTCATTAAATAAGTATAACTTATGTAACTTCTCCTTTTCTATTTTAAACTATTTGTTTTATAGAAAAGGAGAAGTTTTTCACGTTTCTTTTTATATTTGTAATTTGAGTAAATTTTTTCGAATAATAGAACAAATGTAAAAAGGAGAATTTCATGTATAGATGTCAAATATGCAATAAACAATTCAAAACATCTCAATCTTTAGTTTCCCACCTTTCTCATCCTAAATCTAAATGCAAAATAGATATCAAACTTTATTACAATAAATTCCTCCGTAAATCTAATGAAGAAGGAATATGCAAATATTGCAAAAAAGAAACTCATTTTGAAAGTTTATCTAAGGGGTATCCCAGTTGTATTTGTGGAAAATGTAGCAATAAAGATCCAAATAAAAATAGAAAAAGAAGTACTTCTATAAAAAATACTTTAAGGAAGAAAAAAGAATTAAAAGATATTAAAATCAAATTGATAAATTTATTAAGGATTCAAACTATCAATCCTAAAAATAAATGTCAATGTCAGATATGTGGTATAATATTTCCCAATATTAACTATTTTACAAAACATGTAAAGATTCATAAAATTAAATTAAAAGATTATTACAACAAATATTTCAAATCTCAAAATGAAGATATTTGTCTTTGTTATAAAGAAGTAGATACTTGTGAAAAATATACTAAATTTATTAATTTTGAAAAAGGTTATTCTGATTATTGTAGTACGAGATGTGTTGCATCATCTTGTTTAATTTATGATAGTAAACAAAAAAATTGTTTAAATAAATATGGAGTTATTCATCCAACAAAAAATCCTAAAATAAACAAAAGACAAATAAAAGGAATTCGAAAAACAATAAAAAAACATAAAAATGAAATCATTGAAAAAAGAAAGCAAACTTGTCAAGAAAAATATAATGTTGATTATATTTCTCAAGTAGAAAATATCAAAATCAAAAAAAGAAAATCATTTGAAATTTATTATAAATCAGAAGATTTTAAAAAGAGAAAAGAATCTAATTTTAAAAAATATTTTCAGAGATATTTTTCACTTAATTTAAAAATATTTCTTGAAAAAAGGAACTTAAAAATTTTAGATAAATATAAAGGATCACATTTAAAATATAATTTTAAATGTTTGAAATGTGGGTATGAATTTAAACAAATTTGGAATAGCATTCAACAAGGATATCTTTGCCCAAAATGTTATCCAAGAAATGATGGAACTTCTTTAGCAGAAAAAGAAGTTTATAAATTTAT
>JAFCCM010000037.1 GCA_017610225.1 Candidatus Aenigmatarchaeota archaeon
TAATAAGCCCATCTCGAATTAGTAATAAATTTTCTCATCTCTGGTCGATCTTTAATATTTTGACAATAATAATAAGCCCATCTCGAATTAGTAATATATTTTCTAATTTCTGGTCGGTCTTTAATATCTCGACAATAATAATAAGCATAATCTGATTCAGTAATAAATTTTCTCATCTCAGGTCGATCTTTAATATTTTTACAATAATAATAAGCATTTATTGATTTAGTAATATGTTTTCTAATTTCTGGTCGGTCTTTAACATCTTTACAATAATAATAAGCCCATCTCGAATTAGTAATTAAACTCCAATACTCTTCTTTATCTTCTTCAAGACAAAGATTATACATTATCTCCGACATTTCTTTTGGATTTATCCACATGATTTAATCCTTTTTATATTCGAATAACAAATCCTGTTTTATCAATATTACGAATAATTCCATCTTTTTGAATAACCCAAATAATTTTTTTTGGAAGTAATTTTTTTGTAATATTATTAATATTTTCTGTATACCCATCTGTAAAAACTAAAGTTACGTCAGAATTTAATTCTTTTGCTCTTTTTAAACCAGGAGCTAAAATTGTTCCACCTCTTCCTTTTACTTTAAAATCTATATCTCTAATTTTTTTGACTTTATATTCTTTTTGTAATTTAGTATCATTTTCTAAAACAGTAAGTTTACAATGACGGTCATTTTCAATAATATTTTTTATTCCACTAAGACCTTCTAATATATCTTTTGGGCTCATTGAACCTGATGTATCTATTAATAAAACAATATTAAAAGAAAAATCTCTTATTCTTCCAGGAAAAGGTGAAATTATTGGTACATTATTATTATCATGAAATACATAAGTTCTTTTTCTATTAATTCTTGTTGGTGATCTTTTAAATTTTGATAATCTTGATCCTTTTATTAATTTTTTTATAATTTGATAATATGGTGCTTTAGGTATTTCTAAAACTTGATTAATTAACTCTTCTATATATCCTGGAAGTTTTCCTCGTTGTTTATTAAAATTTTTAGCAGACTCACTTATTATATTTGACATATAACTATCTATTTTTCGAGATAAAGAACTTATATCTGAAATAGATTTTAATGAACCTTTTTCATCTCCCCATTTCGAATGATCATCTATTTGATTATTTTTTTTCATATCTAAAGTTTTTTGTG
This sequence comes from Candidatus Aenigmatarchaeota archaeon, assembly GCA_017610225.1. The sequence continues at coordinate 1,182 of JAFCCM010000037.1, forward strand.
TTTCATCATTCATTTTTAATAATTTATTATAATACCATTCAGCTGCCTTTTTTTCAGGTAAATTATACAAACCTGGAAATATTAAAGAATATGGTTTTTTATCAATTGTAATTGTTTTTGGTAAATTTGCTTGACTATTACAACAACAATCAGCAGCAATATTCCAAATTTTACTTTTAATTAATTTTTTTTCTTTAGTGAATTCATTAGATATAATTCTTAATAAACGAGGAATATGTTTATTAAGAATATGTAAACCTTCATGTTCTAAAACATATAAAAAATTTTCATTATCAATCTTCTCAAATAAATCTGGATTATAATATAAAGAAATAGTACCTTCTGGTTCAGGTGCAACTCCAGCAATACTAAGTAAATTATTATCAGGAATTCTTCTTATTCGAGAGAATAAATATCCCCAATAATTATTTTTTAAAACAAATTGTGCAATAATATTTTTCATTCTCTCTTCTGAATTCATAACTATTTTCCTTTTTGAATTTTTTGTATAGCTGAAGTTAAAGTTTCATTATTTGTTATTCCAATAAAACGTAATTGTTCTTCACCATCTTTAAAAATAATTATTGTTGGAATATTTCGAATTTCAAAATTTGATGCAACGTCTATATTTTTATCAACATCAAATTGTATAAATTTAATATCCTTAATATTCTTTTTTTGAAATTCTTTTTCCATATATGTTATTACAATACTTTGACCCTTACATGGTGCACACCAAACTGCATAAAAATCAACTATAGTTATATCTTTATCAATAATTTTAAAAAATTCTTTTGTATTCATTTATTCTCCTTTTCTCCACATTCTACAATTGCTTCATAAAATTTTATTCTATATTTATTAGATAGTTTCATTAATTTAGAATGAATTTTTGTTACATATTTAAATTCACTTGATTTTCTCTCAAAAGAATCAATATTTGAAACAAAGATTGCTGCAGTGTCGATAGGAATATCAGAAAGAAATTCCGCTGTATTTTTTAATTCTTTTCCTATTTTATTATCCAAAATTTTATATTTTGGTTGAGAACTTGTTAAATAAGTACAAAATGACATCATTACTTCTCCAAGTTTTGCATTATTATTATCTTTCTTAAATTTCAAAACTTGAGAACGAACTTTAGAATAATCATAAAAAATATCTTTTGGGTTGATATCCTTTTTATCTTTTAAAAATTCCATAAATAATCTTGTTTTGTTAATATTAAGTAAACCCGAAGATAAAAGTTCTATATCTTCATAATGTTCTTTAATTCCACCATTTAATTCAAATTTCCACAAATGATCAGATAATTTTTCATAAGATGCTGGATTTGCATATACAGCTCCGAGTTTCTGTGATTCAAAATCATATAAATAATCTGGATGTGTTTGAATAAACTCAATAACATGTTGATGAAAATCTTGTTTAATTGCATATTTTAAAAAATCATGTGAACTTACTTCTGTATATAAATGAAGTTGTCGACGAAGTCCAGCAGAATCCTCCATAATATCCATTGTGTATTCAGATTCGTCAGGATTATCAATACTTATCACAAACCAATTTTTTGGAAATTTATGTCGATGAATTGAATATTCATTTTGAACTTGCCATAAAAGTTGCTGAAGAGAATGATCACCTCTTCCAAATTCATCAATTACAAATATTCCATAACTTTCAGGATTTTTAGGCACAAAATCTGAATATAACATTTTAAATGATGTATTTCCATTATCAATTATTGGAAATGGAATAATAAAATCATCTCTTGAAAGTACAGGAGCTTTGATCATCATAATTTCAAAGTTTTTTCCACTTTCTATTGTTAATTCCTCAGCAATTTGAAAACATATTTGTGTTTTGCCAAGTCCTGCCGGCCCTATAATATGAAAACATTGTTTACCTACTTCTTTTCCTTTTTTCCAAGCATTTAAAGTATTTTTTATATCATTTTTAATTAAAGTTTTAATTTTTGATATAGACAAAACAGAGATATTTAATTTTTCAAAGTATTTTTGTTCTATTATTTTACTATTCATAATTTTCACCTTTTTATTTTTATTTATTCACATAGTTTTTTTGCTAAATTTCCAGTCGAACATTCAGTTCCTTTCTTATGTCCGTATTTGTAATGACAATTTGAACAAACAGAAATTGCATAATCAGGATCTAAAACAAAGAAAGGTTCTAGTTTTTGTGGCCGAATATGATGAACATGAGTAGCTTTTTCATCACAATAAATACATTTATAATTATCTCTTTCTAAAACTTCTTTTCGAAAAGTTTGATATTCTTCATCTGTGTATAATTTTTCTTTTAAATTCCCAGTCTTTATTTCAATTTCTTTATTCAATTGAGAAGCTGATTTATTGAAAAGAATGCAATTATGTTTGCATTTATTAGAACAATAAAAATATGATCCATCTTTTCCATAATAAATTCCCATCATTCTTTGTTCAAGTTGTCTTGGTTTTAAAGTGAACCAACCATTATTTTCTTTTGAATTTGGACACTTATTATTTTTACACCGACCTTGAATTTTTTTGGTTTTTGGTTCTTCTCTTAATTCTTCAACTTTACAAAAAAGTGGATGTTTCTTTTTATAATCTTCAAGCGTCATTGTATGAGCAATTTTCTTTTTTAATCTTGTTTTTGATGATTCTTTTTTGCCTTTTTTATATTGATTTCCTAAAGATGCTAATCGTTTTTTCTCTTTAGTTTCATCTGAATCTTTAGTTCCTTTTCTCATTTTATGTATTCTAAGTTTTGAACTTTTTCTATTCATCACCTCTTTCATTATAATTTTTTGCATTTCTCTATTTTTAGGACAAGTTTGCCAATAATTCTCACAACACCATTTCCCATTATTTAATTGATAATAAGCTTTTCTTCCACAACCATAATCACATAACTTCATAAATTTCCTTCATATAAATATAAAATATAGGAATAGTCTTTAAAAAGACTATTCCTTTTAAAATATAGAACTTTTAAAATTCAATATCATCAAAACTCATAAATCCACTATTATTATTTTGTTTAGATTGAGATTCTTGAGTATTTTCTGTTTCTTTATTTTCTTTATTTTTAGTTTCTTGTTCCATTGATAATACACCTTCATTTGGTTGAGTTTGATCTCCATAACCAGTCGCAGCAGAATTTACTATTTTATTTTTTGACCAATCAAACTTTTCATTAAATTGTTTAATAGTTTTCTTAGATATTTTTAAAATATCTTTTACTACATTATCTTGTAATTGTACTCCAGAATCTAATTCAAATACATTCTGAGTTCCATATTTAGAATTAGCCTCACCTTGTGTAATAATAGTTACAAATCTTTTATTATTTACAACTGCTTTTTCAAATTTTTTGCTTTCATCAGTAACTGGAGTAAAAATTGGAGAAAGATCTTTTTTAAACATTTTTCCTAAATAATCACTCACATTTGAATATTTCATTCCTTTCGCTCTCAGAAAAACAAAAACAGGTTTATTATTTTCATTAACAAGAGGTTTTCCATTAATATCACAATATATTCCTGAAACAATAATCTGAGAACGACAATTACTACAAGCAGGATTTGAAGCTCTTTCTGTTGAATTTAAACCACATATTCTTTCTGAGGTTCCTTTCCATGGAGCAGGTCCAGATTTATAACAAAAACAATCAATCTTTTCACGATTTTGTTGATCACGAGAAGCATTAACTAATATATCTTTTACATTTGTAATAATCATACATACTTGATCTAAATTATATTCAACACCCCTTACTTGAATTTTTTTTGTGATTTCTTCAATGTTTATATGATTCTTTCTTGTTTGACCAGATATATATATAGAATGAAAAAATTCATCTTCTGGTGCTACTTGTTCTTTATTTATAAAACCTGTATCTGCTAATCCAGTATATTCTTCCATGTTAAAATCACTCATTTAAATCTCTCCTTTTATTATTTATTTGCAATTAAACACCATTTACTTCCATTATGATCTTTGGGGATAGTAACAAGAGTAAATTCATTATTAAACCAACATGACATATTTTGATTAAGTAAATCACTTGAAATAAAATTACAAATATTTTTATATTTAAAATTTAATTCAGGATTCTCAATTGTAATTGGATTTATCTTTTTTACTTTAATATCTGTAATTTCTCCAGAAATTAATTTTGGGTGAGGGCAATAGATTATAACTAATTTATTACCAACCATTCTATAAATTTCATTTTTATAAAAATAAATATTTGTGTCTAAATCAAAAGCAACGTTATCTCCATTAAGTACTCTTTGGATTGAAGTATGTTGCCGACATAACATATCTTGTGATTCTTTTTCTTTACAAGCAGGGCAATCATTATGATCAATTTTATATTTTATTTTTATTTCAAAATTCTTTTGTGCAGCTTTAGCAAAATAAGATAATATTCTTCGTTTATTAAGTAAAAATTTAATAAAAGTAATTGGATAAACTTCACATCCTAATTGTTCAATAAATTTCTCTGTTAGTATTTGTTTCATAATTTATAATTTCCTTTTATATAAAGTTTTTTGAACAAAAATCTAAAAAGTAATAATTCCTCTATCATTAAATGATTATTAAATATTCTCTTTTTATTTTTCCTTAATAAAACTTTTAAAGGAAATAAGAGCAATGCCAACAATCATTTAATGATAGAAAGCGACGCTAAAATTTCTTATTAATTAATGGTACATCTAAATTTTTAAGATCTTTTTGTATTCGAACTCCTAAAAATTGAGCAATTTTAATTATAGTGTAAACATCTGCTTTTCTTAAACATTCTTCAACCCTTCTTCTAAGTTTTCTGATTTGATTAATTTGTATTGACATTTTTAAAATACCTGTATTAAAATTAAATTAAAATTTTTAATAAATAAATTATTTCATTATGATTACCTCCTTTCTATTATAAAAATTATTACTCAATAAATTAAAGTTAAAATTCAACGTAGGATAAGAATATAAAAAATTATGTTAAAAAATAAAACAAAATAATTAACAATATATTTTTTAAACAAACTTTCCCTTTTCAATAAATAATATATATAGAAAAATTTTTTTAAAAATTTAAGACATATCAACCATAACAGGTTTATTATAATTATCTAAATTAAAAATTATTTTTTTATCTAAAAAATTATCAGCAGTATTCTTAATAATATTTTTTGTATGTATTGGCATATTTAGATCATTCACAACTAACGTAAGTCCTTGTTTAAAATTAAAATTAATTCCATCAGATGTTTCAACTATTTCAATTAATTCATTACTATTTAATGTTGTATTAAAATTACCTTTTTGAATAGAAATTTTCATCATTTTTCGTTTTCTCCTTTCATTTTTAAAAATTTTAATTTTATAATCGTTTTGATTTTTTGAGAAGATTTTAAAAACCAATTCATTAATTCATCTTTATTATATGTTCTAAGAAAAGTAATAATAAACCAATTAAAAAAATTAGATCCAATTTGTTCTTCAATTTTTTTAATTATTTGATCACTATTTTGTTTACAATATTCCTCAATAGATAATTTTTTTATATTTTTTATAGATAAAAAAATCCAAATATTAAGTATAAATTTATCATAGTTATATTCTAAAAATTCTAAAAAATAATAAAAATCTTTAATTAAAGTATTATTAAAATTAATAATCTCTGGAAATTCAAAATTATAAATTTCAGATATTTTTTCTAATATTTTATTGCAAAATTCTTTTTGTTCTTCAAAAGAACAATTATTAATTATATCATTAATAACACATAAATAATTCTGTTTAAAATTATTAGTATTAATACTATTTAAAATTATAGCAAACCAATAACTATGCAATGAATCTATTTGATCTTCTAATTCGTTATCAGTATCTATTTCAGGTATAGGTATTGAATTTCCTAAAAGAATTTTATTTTCTTGATCCTTATACATTATTATTAATTCCTTATGAATATAATTTAAATTTTAAATTTCCACAATCCCAAATTCTTGTATAACCCTCATTTTGTCTTAAAATCCATTCAGGAATATCTTTAGGTTCATCCTTAGTTTTTCTTAAACCAAATCTATGTATTCTTTCAAAACCTTTCAAATACCAATAATTAGGCTGAGTAATTTTGTTTAATTCAAATCCTAATTGATAATAGAGATTTCCTGTAGACCATCTTCTATCAGCATAACTAAATATTTCTTTCCATTCATAATTTTTTTTGAAATGACTTAATAATTTTCCAGCTATTCCAGGGATATGATAATTGGAATTAGAACAAAATCTGTTAAGTTCCCAAACTCCTTCTTTTGATTTACTTCCTTTAGAAATATTCCCTTTTCCAAAAGTCATAACTGAAACTAATTCTTTATTATGAAAAGCACCTAATTTAATTTTAGATGCATCTTTTCCTTGAATATGAAATTCTTCTAAGAATTCATTTTTAACTTTTGGATCAATTTCTTTAATTTCACATTTTCTTGCATGAATTCTTTCTGAATCATTAACTTTTAAAATTTGTTTAATCCTTGATTTGACTATTTCTTTTTTGAAAATCCATTCGTCCTCAAATATATGAATTAAATAAATTCCTTTTTCTTTACATAGATTTGTTTTTTGAAGATGATAATCAAAACGAGATAACACTAATTCAGAATGCCAATATAATCCATTATATTCAATTGCAATTTGTTTATCTGGGATATAAATATCTAATTCTAAACTATTAGATGTATTAGGATTCTTAATAATGCTATAACAATTATGTTCAACTTTATCTTTTCCAATTAGTTTACAAATAAATTTATAAACTTCTTTTTCAGCAATTGAGGTTCCATTTTCTCTTGGGTAACATTTTGGACAAAGATGACCTTGTTGAAATTTCCATATTGATTCTTCAAAAATACAAGAACATTTTAAACATTTTAATTTAAGTTTTTCTGCACTATTTGTATAATTTGACAATAATTCTATATTAAATGTTTTAAAATATTTTATAACTTTTGGATAAAGATTTTTTATTCTTGTTTCTTCTTTTTTTCTTCTAATCATATGAGATTTACTTGGATTATCAACTCCTAAATTTTTAATCCAAGTTTTTTTTGTTTTTTCTATAACTTCTGGATTTTTTGCAGGATTATCATATCCAGTTTTTTTTAAATATGTTTGTTTTCTCTGTTCTATTATTTCTGGACAAGCTGCAGCCCATTCAACTCCTCTTTTTCTTAAATTTGTTTTTTTAGATTTTTTTATTATTTTTGGACAAGAAAAAGAACATTCAACTCCTCTTTTTCTTAAATTTGTTTGTCTTGTTTTATTTTGGACTTCTTTATTTTGTTGATTATATTCAACACCATATTTTTCAAGATTCACTTTTTTAATTTTATCTTTTATACATTGTAATTGATTAGGATCTTTAATACCATATCTTTTTAAATTTGTTTTTTCTATCTTCTTCTTTATTTCCTGTCCTTTTTCTTTATATGTTTTTTTATTATTAATTCGAAGTTTTTCGACTGTAGAAGGATCTTTACCAAAACATGAACATGAACAAAATGTTGCAAATCCATTTTTTAAAGATTTAAAAGTTGTATATTTTTTACAAGATTCAACTTTACCATACATTTTACAAATATTTTCGTTTGTTTTCATTAAAAAAGTTTTATAATATGTTTCACCCGACATATCTTTTTTATGAACTTTTCCAATATGTCTTGAAAGGCTATTTATATTATTTAATTCTTTATCACATATTTGACATTTTACTTTCTGATTCATTTTCTTTCCTTTTTTAGATTAATCGATAATTTAATTTTTATATTTGTTCTAAAAATAAAAAATTTAATCTCTTTCTAACATTAAACTAGTAAAATAAGAATTTAATAATTCTTTAGATGGATTAATTTTAGCTGGTCTATAAGCTGCTTTTCCTGTTTGTGATATTTCTGAAATAATCTCATCTTTTGTCACATAATCATCAGATAATGGTCCCATAAGTTCTGCTAAAGTAGCAATACAATTATAAGAAATTAAACTATAGCTATCCAACTCGCCTAATCTCTGACCTCCCATTTTTCTTTTACCCGCTGTTGGTTGTCCAGTTTTTCCAGTTGGTCCTGTTGATCTTGCATATATTTTAGCTTCACCCAAATGTTCAAGTTTAGAAATATACATATACCCTACAGGAACTGGATTTTTTGTTTTTACATTATATTCTGGTAAATTTAAATAATAACCTGTTTTCAATTTTAAAATTTTTAAAATGTTAAGAATATCTTGATATTTAGGAGCTTTAAAAGGGGGTATAATTAAAGGAAAAGATTCATCTTTTTTAATTTGAACCATGAATTCTTTAAATTTTTTATCAGTCATTCTTTCTATTTTCATTATTGTTTTTAAACTATATTTTTGACCTTTTGATTTATCTAATTTTGGAATAACCTTTTTTAACAATTCTGAAATTTGTTTTTGAGAAGTCATTTTACTTATTTTCTTTCCTAAATCTTTTGAAATTAAACCACAGTAGAGTTCATATAGTTGGCCAATATTCATACGTCCAATTAAACCAATAGGATTTAATATTATATCAATACGATCACCAAATGGTGTTCTTGGCATATTTTCATTTTTTTCAACTAAAGAAATAATACCTTTGTTTCCATATCTATTGCATAATTTATCTCCTAATTTAATAGGTAATTCTTGTTCTATTCTAAATTTAATAAGAACTCCTTTAATTGTTTTACCACTTATTGTATATTTTTTTTTATCTGGTTTTTTAAATTTTTTATTAGTTTTATTACTATATTTTGATAATTTAGAAAATTTATTTTTTGGAACATTTGAAAAAACTTCAATATTCACAATTTTACCACCAGGACTTTTATGAATTACTTGACCACCAATTATATCAGTTTCTTCATCTTCTTCATATCCTATTAATTCTTCAATCTCACCCATTGATCTTATTAAAAGAGGATCACCTTTAGAAGTTTCTTTTCCAATTTCAGCTATAAATAATAATCTATCTTTTTCAGACATTAATATTTTTTCTTCAAACCCATGCAATGAAGTTAAAAGATTTTCTTCTATAAGTTTTTCATTTATTACAATACCATCTTCGAAATTATAACCTTTATAAGGCATCATAGCTACACAAAGACTTCTACCTAAAGAAATTGAACCATTTGATAAGCAACTTCCTTCAGCTATAACATTTTGATCTTTTACAATTTGCCCTTTTTTTACAATAGGTTTAAAAATACTTAACGTATTTTTTCCAGTTCCTGATGTTAAATGAACCGGAGATATATCAATTTCTTTTTTATCACCATTTTTACATTTAATTGTAATAATATCTGAAGTAATATTTTCAATTTTACCACTACAAGTTGCTCGTTTAATAAAATTATCTGATAAAGAATTAGTTAAAACAGATTCATATCCAGATTGAATTATTGGAGGTTGCGGATTTTTAAGTGGAAGCATTTGTCTTGCTTGATTCGCTAACATAATAACTCGAGCTCCTTCATTATTTTCAAGAAAAGGGATCATACAAGTTGTCGTTGATAACATACCACTATTTTCATTATTTGTAATATCTTTTTTACTAATTAATCCTCGAGAAGAAGTTATATATGCATCAATAGTTAATTGTTGATTAATTCCAATAGTCCCACCTTCAGGAGTATCTAATGGATCAATATTTCCAAAATAACTTGAATGGACATTTCTTGCTGTTGTTGATATAGCTCGTTTATCAGGAATACCACCAACTGTTTTTCCTGTTGGGCTAACTCGAGTTATTGTAGCCATCTCTTCTATTGGATTAGCATATTCCATATTTGTAACCAATTCTAATAAAATAAAATCACTTAAAACTTTTGTTGGAGATAATATAAAATTCGCTTGTTTATTTCCTGATAATATTTGTTCTTTATATATTGTATAAGAAGATAAAATTTGCTTTTGAGCTAAAGATACTAAAACTTCTGAATTTCTAATTCTTTGGTTTGTTAAATCATTTCTTTCTATAACATATCCTCCAATAACTTTTTCTGCCATATATTTTATTATTAAATCAAGATTAAAAGGTAATTGTTTTGAAATTAATATTTGTTTAATTACAGGATTAACAATATTTTGTAATATTGAATTTATAACAAAAGTTGAATTTAATCTTCCTGTCATTTTTAAAATTAATTTTTCAAAATATTCATAAGTTCCAAATTCTTCTTTTATTTCATATTGGTCAATCTTACTTCTTATAAATGATTGTATAAATTCTTTTTTCAATTGTGTATCAACATTTTTAAAAAGTATAGATGATTCAGAATTAATTTTACACCCAATCTCATTTTTCTTTAATTTTTGATTTATAATTTCATATTTAATATTATATTGTTTAAGAGTTTTTTCAAATCCAAAACTATAAAAAGTTAAAATAGAAAGTGCTAATTTATATGAACCTAGATATATTTCTAAAAATTGGTCTCTTCTTAATTTTCGACTTTCTATTCTAAAAATTGCATAAGAACTTTCAAATCTTGAATGACCAGGTTTAGGAAAAGTTATTGGACATTGAACAATTTGATTAATTAAACATTTTCTTTTTCCATTAATTCTAAAAGTCCCAGTAGTCGGATCAATTTTTGGAACTTCAATAGATACATTATGTTTATTTCCAAATTTATCTGACAATAAAACTTTTATAATATTTATATCTGATTTATTAAGTTCTCCCCCCCTTTGAGGTTTTTCAATTATTTCAAATTTTTCAAATTTTAACGGAATATCTTTATTTTCTAAAACTTTAAAAGAATTTATCATATCATTTTTTAAATTAGTTTTAAAATCAATTTGTCTTTTTTCAAAAATATGCTCAGGTGATTTATTTTCAATTATATTAGGAATATCATAAATATTAATTAAAGGATTATTTGATAAACTTATAGTTTTTTGAGGTTTTAATAATTCATCTCCATAATTTTTATCGACCACTTTTAAAGCATTGAGTTTTTTATTTAAAGGTACAGATTTTGAAATTCTTTTTGATTTTTTAATATCTCCACTAATTTTATATAAAATTGATGTTGTTGCTATTTGTTGTATATTTGGAATAGAAATTTTCTTAGATATAATTTTATTAAGATCATTTTCATCTTTAGATAAATAATCTGAAATAGCTCTTTTAATAACTATTTTATTTTTAGGATTTATATCTTTTGCAATTATATTTATTACTTTATTTGTAGCTATATCTATATCTTTTTGAATTTCAATAGTATTATCAATAGTTTTTATATTTTTTATATATTGAATAATTCGTTGTAAATTAAATTTTTTATCTTTAATTAATAATCGATATCTTGAAGAAGATTCTCCAACTATATTCATAATCATATCATCAAAAGGAATTTTCTCATTTTTTAAATCTTGTAAAATTGGAAAAATCTTTCTATTAATAAAAGAATTAAAATCTTTAATATTATTAATAGAATACATAAATATTTTTTTATAATTATCTGGAAAACGAATTAAAGATTTAAATAAAACATCTTTAATTAAAAAACCTGATCTTTGACGATATGCTGTCGGATTATATGTTTGATCAATAGAATTTAAATATGGAGATAAATCAATTATAATATTTTTACTTGAAGGAAGTTTTGTTTGAAGTGGATATGTAATTAACTTTTTATCTTTATATAATTTTTTAAGTTCTGGAGATAAAAATGTTCTTGGAATTTGAGTTCTTGGAATTGTAATAATTCTAAAGTCAATATATTTAAGATTTAATTTTTCATAATCATCTAAAAAATTTGAATTTTCGCTAAAATAAACTAACAAAAATGGATTTTTAGAATTTTGAGGAAAACGAATTCCGTCTACAATATGAGTATATTGTCTAAGCAATTTAAATTGTATCATCTTATGTTGTTTCCTTTAGTTAGATATTTATTTTCAATTTCAATTTTTTTATATCTTCTCTTACAAATTAATCTTCCTAGATATCCAGTTGAACATTTAGATCCATTAGGGTGTCCAATTTTATGATGACAATCATTACCCATCCCAAATTTACATAAAACCCATCCATTAATTGGGTCCAAAATTTGTTCAGGATTTGTCTTTATTGGTTTTTCATGATGGGTACACATTTCATCTACATTTGTATTGCCACAATATTCACATGTTAATTTTCCGTACTCTTTAATATTTCTTCTGAAGACTTCATCTTTCCAAATTCCATAACCTGAAATAGAATTTTCTTCTTCTTTAATATGTCCTGCATTTATTAAATCTTGTTTCATGAGATATTCTGCAGATTTTCCAAAAAGATCACAAGTCAATTTACAATGTTCAGAACAATAAAAATTATATCCATCATTGCTCCTTTCTATCCCTATAATTCTAAGTGTAATTTGATATGATTTTGGAAAAAACCATCCATCTTTCTCTTTTGAATTTAAACAATTATGATTTTTACAATGGGCTTGAATTTTTCCAGTTATTGGATCGATTCTTAATTCTTCAACTTTGAATAAAAATGGATGTTTTTCTTTCCAATCTTCTATGGAATATGATTTAATTTCTCTATTTTTTTCTCTCATAGTTGGACATTTAATATAATGATCTTCACAACACCAATTTCCATTTTGAAATTGATAATGGGCTTCTCTGTCACAATATTTACAAACATGATTAGAATTCTCAAAAAAATTAGCTATCGAATTTTTACTATATTTTTTTCTCATAGTTGGACATTTATTCATATTATCTTCACAACACCACTCTTTATTTTGAAATTGATAATGGGCTTCTTGACCACAATATTTACAAACATGATTAGAATTTTCAATATAGATTAATTTTAGTTTAATTTGTCCCTTATTTTTTTGTCTTATTTTTTCTTTTATTGCAAAACATTTACTAACATTATCTTCACAACACCAATTTCCATTTTGAAATTGATAATGAGCTTCTTTATTGCATTTATAACAAACATGACCAGAGTTTTCAATATAGATTGATTTTGGTTTAATTTGTCCTTTAGTTCTTTCACTTTTTTTCTTTCTTTCAGTTGGACATTTACTCGAATGAATTTGACAACACCAATTTCCATTTTGAAATTGATAATGGGCTTCTTTTTCACAACCGAAATCACAAACATGACCAGAGTTTTCAACATAGATTGGTTTTGACTTAGATTTGCTTATATTTTTTCTGAAGTTTGGACACTTATTAACACTATCTTCACAGCACCATTTTCCATTTTGAAATTGGACTATTCCTTCTTTTTCATGACAGTAATCACAAATATACATTTATGTATTCCTATTTTCAACTAACTCACCAGTTAGAATTTTTTCTATAATAGAGGATTCATGTGGTTCATCAGAGATTAATCCAACCTTTAAACTTTCTCCAATATTCTCAAAAGAGAGGCCCTGCAAAAAACTTGTAGAAAACACGATTTTCTTTATATTCATCATAGTCGGATCCCATGTTTTTCCTAACCGAGCAGGTATTTGAGGATTTTTTTTATCTCTCAAACATTGACTCAAAAGAATTTCAAAATGTATTAAATCTGCATTTGTCAAAGGACCATAAATTTTAAATAATTTTAAAAATAAATGATTAACATTTTTAAAAATTTCTTTACCTCCAATAAGTCTTTTAACATATCCAATTTGTTCCTTAAGAATATCAGCTTCCAGAGGTACTTCAAAAATAATATTATTCTCTGTATATTTCAATTTAATAATATTTTTTCCAATTTTTTCAAAATCATAAATTTGTAGCTCAACCGCATAATCTAAAATAATATTAAACATAATATCTTCAGATTCGTATTTGCAAATTAAACTTTTTAACCATATTTTATTATTTTCATAATCAATTTGTATATCATTTTTTGACTCATAAATTGATAAATCGATAGTAATAATACAATTTTTTGTCGCTATTAATTTATTCTTAAATTGAGTTAAATAATCTGACATTTTTTTAGACATATTTTAATTCCTTTTATTAGTTTTTCTAAATTTCCAGTTGAACAATTAAATCTTTTTGGAAGTCCAATTAATGAATTAAAAATTCATATAATGATATATTTAGTACATGAATTTATATAAGATTTTTTATATCTCTGTTCACAGACTAATTTGGTTAATGCTCCGTATGAACATGGAGTTCTTTTTGGATGACATTTCTTTAAGTGACATTCAGAACAAACTATTAAGCCATTATCCGGATCTAAAGCCATATGTGGATAAGGTTTTCTTGGGTAAATATAATGAGCAATTAAATTTTCTATTTCCCCACAAATTTCACATTGTATAACTCCTTTAAATAATTCTTTATTTCTTCTAAAAACTTCATCTCTCCAAATTCCATAACCCGGAAGAGAACTTTCATCTTCTTCAATATGTCCGGCATTTATTAAATCTTGTTTCTCATGATTTGTTCAACTGATTTTCTATATAAAGTACAAGTTTGTTTACAATGTTCTGAACAATAAAAATATCCATTTCCAGATTCAGATTCTATACAACTAATTCTTAATTCTAATTGTTTTCTTGTTAGAGTGAACCCACCCACCCTTTTCTTTTGAATTTTTACAATTATGATTCTTACAATGTCCTTGAATTTCTCCAGTTTTTGGATCCTCTCTTAATTCTTCAACTTGACAAAAAAATGGATATTTTTCTTGGTAGTCTTTAAGAGAATATATTTTATTTTTTATAGATACTGGACAACTATTCCAACTTTCTTCACAACACCATTTCCCATTCTTAAATTGATAATGAGCTTCTTTTCCACAACCATAATCACAAATATGAGCAGTCATTCTTATTTTTCCAATTCTATTAAAGGATCATTCTGTAAAATATCTTCGATTAAATCTCTTTTAAAGATTTCAACCGTACCTCCACGGTGAAACGCGCGCATAATTGTCTGTGTGCCAGATTCTCCAAGAATTTGGGCAGAAATAATTCCTGCATATGGACTACGATGTTTCTCAAGAAGTTTTCCATAACAAACATGACATAACTTTGGACTTTCACAATAAATTGGAGTTCTTAATGAAATAACATCTCCAGGTTTATATTCTTTTGGATCAAATAATTCAACTTTTTTATTAACTAAAATATATCTTCCTTCTAATCTTGAAATCATATCTTTTGTTAATCTTAAGTTTAAAGTCTTTTTTGTTTTACAATCATGAAGTTGACTATCTATTTCAACACTATTTAAAACAAAAGCTAATTGTCGACTCATATATCCCGTGTCTGCTGTATTAATTGTTCTATTAATTATTCCATTACGAGCCCCTACTGACGCCTTAAAGTATTCCTTATTAGTAAGTCCATCTGAAAAGGACCCTTTTATAGGAGCTAACACATTACCTGTAGGATCCGCTATTATACCCTTAGAAACGAGAATTTGAAAAGGTTGTGACCATCCCTTAGTAGATCCAGATTCTACCAAATCTCCTATTCCAGTATCTTTTAAATGTTTTTTCAATATTGTTAACATTTCTTTTAAAAGATCATCAGCTTCTTCAATTGAAGCTGTATCAAGTTTTTGTTTAAGTTTGATAATACTATCTGGTATTTTTATATCATCAAGAGAAAAACTTGGAGCCATTATAGTTGAAAATTTAAATCCTAATTTTTCTAATTTTGAAAAAGTTTCATATGCAACATCTTTTCCATATTTCTCTGTTATAATAGGAATCATATTATTAATTATTTTTTTATTTACTTTTTTATCATAGAATGGAAAATCAGAAGGAAAACAACTATTAAATAAAGCTTTACCTGATGTTGTTATTTTATTTCTATATTTTACTGGAATATAAGGATCAGTAATTTTATCTAAATCATCATCTGAAATAAAAATTGGAGATTGAGTTCTTTTAATATTTTTTGTAATAATAAAAAGACCTGTGCACATTTCTTTAGATAATGAAAAAGTTATAGATTTAAAAGTCTTCACACCTTCTGCTTTCATTATCTTTTGTTGAATTTCTTGTTGTGCTTCATTTGTAAGTGGATGAAAAATAGCAACAGTATCTTGCAGAAAAACTCCATCACAACTTGAAAATGTGTAAAAATCCTCAACTGTCAAATCATATCCTACAGTCTTTTTCGGATCATATATTATTTCTAAATCTGATACTGGAATTAAATTAATATCTTCTTTAAATATCATTTTCATTTATATCCTTAATCTAGTCAATTATTTATAATTGATAATTTTAAACTCCCGCAATCCCAAATTCTTGTAAAACCTTCTTTTTGTCTTAAAACCCATTCAGGGATATCTTTTGGTTCATCTATTCGTTTTCTTAAATTAAATCTATGAATTCTTTTTAACCCCTTCAAATACCAATAGTTAGATTGAGTAATATGTTCAAGATTAAACCCTAATTGATAATAGAGATTTCCTGTTGACCACCTTCTATCTGCATATGAAAAAATTTCTTTCCATTCATAATTTTTCTTGAAATGACTTAATAATTTTCCGGCAATTCCTGGAATATGATAATTAGAGTTTGAACAAAATCTATTTAGTTCCCAAATTCCTTCAATTGATTTACTTCCTTTAGAAATATTTCCCACACTAAAAGTCATAACTGAAACAAGTTTATCTTTAAAAAATGCTCCAAGCTTAATTTTAGAAGAATCTTTTCCTTGTATATGGAATTCTTCTAAAAATTCATTTTTAACTTTAGGTTCTATTTCTTTAATTATACATTTTCTTGCATGAATTCTTTTCGTAGAATTATTCATATTTAAAATTTGTTTAAGTCTTGATTTAACTATTTCTTTTTTAAAAGTCCATTCATCTTCGAATATTTGAATTAATTTAATTTCTTTTTCTTTACATAAATTCGTTTTTTGAAGATGATTATTTTCAGGATCATTTGATCTTAATTCTGAATGCCAATATAATCTTATTGTATTCAATTGCAATTTTCTTTTCTGGAATATAAATATCTATTTCTAAAAAATAATTAGTTTTAGGATTTTTAATTAAATTTCTACAATTATGTTCAACTTTATCTTCTCCAATTAGATCACAAATAAATTTGTATATCTCTTTTTCAGCTAAAGATGTTCCATCATTCCTTGGATAACATTTTGGACATAAATATCC
>JAFCCM010000038.1 GCA_017610225.1 Candidatus Aenigmatarchaeota archaeon
TGTTTCGCCACTAGTTCCCGACGTACCGCTTGTACCTGCAATGTTTAAGTCATGAATTGCCTTTGCGGTTAATAATGCAGAAGTGGAATCTGTAGCAGACTCATTTGAAATGTTATTTACAGCAACACCATTTTTTAGACTTGTATTACCATCATCATCAATATGTAACACAGAAACAGAAGAAGTATCAGTAATAGTAAAACCGTCAGAGTCTTGTATTTGTAATTCGTCTAAAATTATCTTTTTTTGATCTCCAACATTCCAATCATCTTGTAACGTATTGGTTCCGTCTCGTTTTACTACCTCAGTTGATTTAATCCACTTTGGATTGAATGTCATATTTTTATAGCTCCAACAAACATCATAATTTAAATATCAAGTTTACTTTTTATTTAACATAGACATAAGTCTACTTTCTAATTTACTTATTTCATTATCAATATAGGTCTTGACTGCTTTTTCTGTTGCAACTGTATCATCTGAACTATTAGATAATGTTTCATCAATTGAAAATTCATTAATAGATGTGCCATTTTTCAATGAAAGACCATCTCTATCAATTTTCAGCTCTTTAACATTGTCTGAATTAAAAACAATTGAATTAGAATCTTGAGTGATTGTAATGTTTGTCTTGCCATCAATGCCAAGAACTTGTGCTAGATCAGTCATATTAAGAACTTTGACTGAACTTATAGTTAGATTGATTTCAGGGGTTGAAGTATTAGAAAAAATCTCGATGAAGGTTATTCCATTTGTATCATATCTCTTATGTCTGTCACTCCAAGCTGGCACTCTAGTGTCAATAGGATTATCTTCTCTAGTAGCAATAGCTTGTAATGATCCAATCTCTCCAAGTCGGAAAGTGTCAGTTGCTTCATGATAGATGACTTGACAATTTATTGATGTTCCTCTATCAACTTCAATACCAGCTGACCCTGCTGTAACTGCTGGGCCAACTTCGCCTTTATTGACGACAATAATATTATCTTCAGTTGTTGCTACTTGCTTATTTACAATATAAGTAGTTCCATCAACAAATAGATCACCACTAACTATTAAGTCATTGATGCCTTTCATGTCTCCATTATCATCAATTGAAACAGATGATTCGTGAAGGTCTTCTGAAATAAGTGGGTCGTAATCTTCTGCAATACGTGAGTCTTGCAGATAGTCTGGAACCACATATCTTTTATATTTTACTATATGATTAGTAGTACCTGTCCCAATTTTGTTGCCTGCGGATGTACCTGATGTTCCTGAAGATCCGCTTGTTCCTGATGTTCCTTCTATACCTGGTATACCTTGTACTCCACTTGTTCCAGATGTGCCACTTGATCCTGAAGTACCTGAACTTCCTGATGTTCCACTTGTACCTGAACTTCCTGATGTTCCACTTGTACCTGAACTTCCTGATGTACCATTTATTCCGGATGTTCCGCTTGTTCCAGAAACATCCCCAATCTCTTTCTTTGTAACAAGATCTTTAGCATATTCTCTGAGGGCTCGGACTGTAACCAGATGCTTATTTGATGGATCAGTTGGTAGATCAGCGTCACTAGACACTTTATTATCTAACCATTTGGGATTATAAGTCATCTCGCCTCCTTATTTTTAATCTCTTAGAATATATATACATTGCCAGTATCAATAAGGAAAGTATATGCTTGATTTAGTGTATCAATTGTTTTCTGAGCAGAACCATCAATCGTTCCTGATGAAGCTGTGATTATTACATCATTTGTATCTGATGTTATTTTCTTAATTGATGCCCTGCCATTCACTGAAGAATCAATAACAATATTAACATCTCCTGCTGTAGTGTCAACTAATATAACGTCTCCAACATCTGCTGTAGAATCGCTTGATATTCGTCTTACATTATCTTGAGCAACGTAATTGTCTACATAAGTTTTAACTGCGTTTTGTGTTGGTAAAACAGTATCTGAAGTTCCCAATGAAGTATTGCTAGAAAGTTCATTAACTGTAACACCTGTAGGTAATTCTAGCGTTGTAAACTCTCCTGTGCTTGGAGTGACGCTCCCAATGGGACCGGGCGAAGTCATTAGACCAGCAATTGTAATCTTTTTCGTTTGACTTGCACCTAAATCAACAATAGCAAGAAGATCAACACTATCTGCTACCAACAGTGCATCAAGTTGCGAAATCTTTTTATCAGCCATATGTTTTTATCCTTACAGAATCCTCTAAATTATTCTAGTATGCTTGTACCAACTGAAGTTGGCGGTTTATCGTATAATTTTTGAAGTGTATTTCCTTCTGCTATATTCGATTCTCCAATATGGCGTTTTATCAAGCCTTCTAGAGTTTTTAACTTCTCTAACGCTTGATATGCATTATCCACCATTTGTACTTCAAAAGGGTCCGGATCGTCTTTACTTTCTAAGTACTCCAATAACACGCCAAGTGACGTAAATGTATCTTGTACATCTGACGAGTTTAGTTCCCTTAGAAACTTAAACGCTAGTTTAGTTGTTCTTGACATGTATGCAGCTCCTATTTAATTAACTTTTTATCTTCTGGAATATCAATAAGTTTAGCAGCTCTTTGTGCTGCCTCTTTTTTATCAACCATCCCGAGGTCCGACAATATCTTAAACGCCATTATATTCTTTGTTTCGCCGACCTCTTTTTGCATCATAAAAGTTCTATTTTCAAAAGGGATTGGATCAGAACCAGATTCTGAATATCTCATACCCTTTCTATAAAATGCACATTCTTCACTACACGGTTTTAAATTTCTAAATGGACACTTTCCCTTTTTATTGTTTTTCGTAGTTGCCATAATTCTCTTTTATTCCTTTCTTATATTCTTGTTTGTCTTGTATAATTTCGACCTGTTGGTCTCCATGTATTCACTGTAGCAGAATTACCAACATCACCACCATGATCATGACTACCTCCTGTATCTGTAGCACCATGATTATGTGCATTTCCACCACCAGTTGACTCTGAATCATCAACATATGATGACCATCCAGATCCTTCTCCACCCCATCCAGGTCCTACTGAAACTAACTGTCGAATTTCATGATCATGTGCTGGCATTTCGCTAATTGTTAATGTGTGATCGTCAGTATCATGTGTGTGGACTGCTTGTGTTGCAATAGTATGTAAATGATTTGGTTGTGTCCAGGTGCTTCCTGTCTTTTGAGTAGCACCTGCTTCTCCACCAGCACCAGAACCTTTTGTAATATAGACAACTCCATCATCAACACCAGTTAATAATGTATAACCAACTATCGCTGTATCAGATTCAAAAAGAATAGTTGACCCTGATGGAATATCATCATAATTATGTGTATCTCCAAAGATATGTGTATGATCTCCAATTGCAAGTTGCCCTGCTGCGTCACCCGCATCTCCATTAGCAGCCATATTACCATATGTTACACTTGTTGCTGTAATAAAATTAAGTGAGTGATCTGCGTTATCATGATTGCTATCTGCAAACCCTGTATGACCACTGGCAGCATAAGTTAAACTAGAAAGTAGTGCATGGTTTGTTACTCCACTTCCACCTCCCCCTCCACCTCCGGCCGTACCTATCCCACTAGAGAAATTATATAAAACATTTTTTGTATTTACTGTCATCCAAACTCTAGCAATATCATATAAACCTGTAGCAAAACTGTCAATTAACTCTACGCTCATAGGTTGTACTAATTCCATAGAACCAGCATTATTAGTAAAGAAAGATGTAACAATTGCAAATCCTGACGAATCCAGAGCAGTTATATCAACATCATATTTATAGTTTCCCAAAGAAGATTGCCAGTCTCCTGCTTCAATAGTTCCTTTGAGACTTGTAGAAAGCATAGCACGTGGAATAAATAACATTGCTATTGGTGTTGTATCATCACCTGGTGTTATTGCTCTACCAACATCTTGAATTAATGATCCTGGTTTTACATTTGTGACATAACCTGCTTCACTTGCTGATAAATATAAAACATCTCCAATAGCAATAGCAATATCTGTTTCAACTCTAACATTTGCCAATGTTCCAACAATTGTTCCACCAGTTGAAATAATACCCATGTCTGCTCGAGTATTTATTGAGGTTGCTATAGCTGGTCGTGCTACGTCATATGCATCAACATATGCTATACATCCAACCCAAACTGCTGTAGTATCTGTATTAATAAAGTCTGGCACAAGAACACTTCCACCACTACCTCCAGTTCCAGCTTCTACCCAGCCTGTTGAATATCCATACCAAAATTTATCAGTTAATGACTCATAAACAACACGCCCTCTATCTCTTGCATCTACATATATAGGTATGTAAGTTTCAACTCCAAAATATAAAGAAGTGTAATCTCTTTTTGTAGCAGGGAGAGCAGCATCATAATCTGCATAGCCACTAATTCTAAATTCAACACCTGTAAAGATAACAGTAACAGCTTTTAAGAAAAATAATGAAGTCCCAACTGAAGCACTAGGAATTTGGCTTGGTTTTAATATTTTTATACTTGCTTGCGGAGCTGGTCTTGATTTAGCATATGTATAATCAAGCACAATATAATATGTTCCTACCTCATTAAACCCTGTTCCAAATGAAACATAATGATTTGAATCTTCAAAGTTTACAGTATGTGAACTTGTTAAAGTGACCATTACATCGTCTTTGTAAATTGTACCAACTGATACAATTGACTGTGTATATGGGGAGGTACTATCAGCTGACACTTGTATCCCGTTATACTCTGTTAGGCCGTTATCGCCCTTGGTTATCATTTCTGTCAGTTGATTTACCGTGTTACTGTTGTATGAAGCAAACGGATCAACTGTTCTTTCTTGTGAAGGTATAGCGCTGGCCATTAGTAATGTTCTCCTTACTTAGATGCCTCTATTTTTTTAAAAACTAGATGAAATATCCTACCGAACTCTTTATATTTTTGTTCTAAAATTATGTTCCTGTTAGTTAGTACACTCACGGCAAAACATTGAATGCTATATATATTAATAATCGAATACAAAATATATTCAACCAATTTTTTTAGGAAGGTTATATACTGGTAGGTAAATGGGGTACCACAATTTATGCGGTACCCCGTAACATTTTAGATAACTAATCGAATCTAATTAAATAAGTATTTATTTAAATTTTGTTCTAAACTCACTAGCATGTTAGTTATATTTCATCAAGATATTTGTTAATAATCTTAAATGATGGATTGGTAGATGGAATCTCTATGACTTTCCAACCATATTGTGAAAGTTTAAGATTTTTATTTAGATCAATTCCAGCTTCTACATTATGCCAGAAGGTATCTGGAAACTGTATTACTACTTTTAAAACTGGATCACAGAAGTCAGTTATAAACTCAAACTTTAAACGATTATCTATTCCGTATTGCATAATCGAGTAATCCTTTCTAATGTTTGTAAAGTATAATCGCAGATGATCCAAGATTCTTGCTTTCATCGCCTCCATAGGAGTCATTGTCTTATAGTCTTTGATTAAACTTTCAATGTTAAGTTCTTCTACATCTGGTTCTTTTTCGTAAACTACTTGTTCAGGACCGATTTCATCATCTTCAAATAATTTAGTTTTACCATACTTTCCTCTAGCTTTAAACTCTTGAGTGGAAAGCGGAGCATCAGGAAATCGTTTTTTATATTCAGCATATTTAATATTGTGTTTAACAAGATGTCGTGGGGACATTACTAAAAATGATTTTCCACATATTTGGCAGATTATTTTTCTTTTTTCATCAAAATATGGGTATGGATATTCTATCATAATATTCTCCTATACGAGATTCAAATTTTAATTTTGTTCTAAAAAATTAGGAGGTTTAATGTTTCATTTAAAACCAGAACCGGATTTTCCGCATCATTATATAATCGGTGTTTCTGAAAAAGATAAAAAAATGTTTTTAAAATATGGGCCAATATATGTTTCAAATAATGATATAACAAATGTCAGGAAAGCACTTACATTATCAGATGATAAAATATATACAAACATTTATAAAATGTCTCCACCTGAAATATATGAAATGTTTGGCTGTAGAGAGTCGATGATGGTTTTCATAGCATTCAAACTTGTGTATCAAGAAAAATTAACAACTGTACATTATTTTTCATACAAGGATAAATTTTCAGATTCTAAAGATTTTTTTACTACATATGTAGAAAGGGCAAATAAATACGAACTTGAAAGGGAAGGATTAGAAAATACAAGATTGGAGGTATAAATGGTAAAACAATTCAACAAAGAGTATGAAAGGTTCAGTAATTTCTTTCCTTGCACAGTTAATTTTGAAGGAAGGGATTATCCAACGATTGAACATGCATTTCAAGCATCAAAATCAAAAGATGAAATGTTCAGAAAGAAAATATCTGAACTTCCCGCTGATATAGCAGGAAAAGCAAAACGTCTTGGAAGACAAGTAGTATTAAGAAAAGACTGGAGTATGGTTAACATTAGTATCATGAGAAACTTGTTAATGCAAAAATTCGCTTATGATAGCTTTAAAGAATTATTGATCTCCACGGACGATGAAATGATTATAGAAGGAAACTATTGGCATGATAATTTTTGGGGAGATTGTTATTGTAAAAAATGTAAAGACATAGAAGGCAAAAACAATCTCGGGAAACTAATCATGAAAGTGAGGGAGTTGATTAAATGATTAAGTTGGAGGATGCATTTAAGTTAATTAAAACAGACTCGACATATATTTTTATTGATGGGTATCCTGTTGATATGAGAAATTCAAAATATAATATATATCGAAGTTGGTGGGGGTATAATAAGTTACATTGCTTCTCATGTTTAAAAGAAGCAACACATTTCAAAGTGAAAAAATGTAAAGGAGATGGAAGTCTTCATGAAAAATCAGGAAAACGAAAACACTTTCTTGCCTTATATGCTGACGATGATACTTTATTTACATTAGATCATTGGTTTCCAAAATGGTTTTTAAAAAAATATAACTATATAAAGAACAAGTCAAATCTAGTACCTATGTGTAACTCATGCAATAATAAAAAGGCAAACACAGTTCCTATATTAGGAAGATATAATAAATCAGTTTATGTTCCAATTTTAAGACAAAAATATGATAATATGCCTTATATGCATATATCAATGATTAGGGAGCAAGTTGTATGAAAATACTTGTAACAGGAGATGTTCACGCACAAGTTGCTGATTTGAATCATCTCTTAAACCGAAAAGATGCAGATTTAGTTTTATGTTGTGGAGACTTTGGGTATTGGCCAAACTTTGATTATGATTTAACAAACATCAAACTTCAAAAAGCAAAAAAACTATTATGGTGTGACGGTAATCATGAAAACCATTGGGAGTTAGCGAAAAGAGAAAGTGATGAAATCGTGCCAGGTATTATTTATATGCCAAGAGGGTCAACATATACGTTGCCCGATGGAAGAACTATTATGTTTATGGGTGGAGCTGATTCGATTGATAAAGGGAGAAGGACTCTCGGAACGGATTGGTTTCCAGAAGAAGTTATAACACAAAAGGATTTAGTGGGGTTACCAGAAGTCAAAATTGATATTTTCATCACACACACTTGTCCGGCTGAATTAGTTCCTCAGCTTAAACTATTATATCCCGACAAAGGCATGGAACCTTCAAATCATGCTTTAAGTACTCTTTGGGAAATGTATAAACCCGAGTTGTGGTTCTTTGGTCATTGGCATCAGTATGGAGAATATGATATGAACGGAACTAAGTTCTATGCATTATCTGCTCCAGCTCTGGGTGGTAGGTGGTGGATGTGGTTACCCGATTAATTCGAAAGGAGGTGTAAAATAAAAGCGTAGTAGTAGTGTAAATGGGAAGTAAAAACAAATAACTTAATAAAGGAGTATCATTATGTTTCTTCTGTTTCTTATTGTTGTATTTAGCGTATTGGCGATTGTTTCTCCGAGATGGTTTCCGGATGAGACGAACCATAACGGCGAAGTATATAAAAATCTTAGTATGATCCGTTTGGGTGTCCGTGTTGGCAGCATCGCTATGGTAATCGTTGCTTTTCTTATGACAAGTTGTCTGGTCATTGATTCTGACAAGGTCGGTCATCTGAAACGTATTTACATGGGAAAACAAATGCCGCAGGGTCGTATCATTGCGAATATAAATGAAAAAGGTCCTCAAGCAAGAATCCTGGCCCCAGGTTTTCATCTGATGCCATTTATTCGTGTCACGCATGACATTGAAGAACTTGACTTGCTGAAAATTGATCAGGGCAAATATGGTTTCTTGGTTGCCAGAGATGGCCGCCAGATGCCCGAAGGCCAGTTTATTGCTCCAGCTTTCGCTGATGCATCTAACATGATTAATGCCATGAAATTCATGGGATATGAAAAGTCAAATGATATTACTGGCGTCAAAGGTCCTCAGCTGACTATATTGGCTCCCGGTAACTACAGAATCAATCGTTACCTGTTTGAAATATTTGAAGGGAAATCTACTGCTGTTCCCGCAGGGCATGTTGCTGTAATTAAATCTAATGTTGGTGAAGATTATGTTGGTGATCCAATTTTGCCATCCGGTATCAAATTTACAGATCTTTCCGTCCCCATCGTACCCAAAGGTTATCGTGGTGTGTGGGCTGACGTGAAAACTCCTGGTGAATATTACATAAATGAAAAAGCGTATGAGGTTACCCTTGTTGACACTCGTGTTCAGACATGGAAATACCTTGGCGGCTATACCAGGAAGTGGATTGAACTTACAATCGGCGACGATGGTAAAATTATTCAGATTCCTCATGAAGAACCAGTTGCGGTTCCCGAAGATGCAGCTGACTCTTCAACAATTCTGCGTGTTCAGGGATGGGATGTATTTCAGGATTCCAGAGTTCAGGTTCAGGTTACTCCTGCAAACGCACCCTTTGTTGTCGCCTCAGTTGGTGGTCTTCTGGAAGTTGAAAACAAAATCATAACTCCTAACTATAGATCTATTCTTCGTAATGTGGTTTCCGAACCTGTTCAGGAGATAGTTCCCGTATTAGATAAAAAGGGAAATCCTGTAATTGGCAAAGATGGAAAGGTCAAAACAATAACTATAACTCGCCCACGTGAAGTTCTCGACCTCCTTTATCATAGGGAAGAGTTAGAGAAAGCAGTCGCCAAAAGACTTGTTCCTGCCGGCGCCCAAGCTGGTTTGAATGTTCAGTGGGTACGATTTGGTGATCCTTATGTTCCGCCTTCACTTCTGATCCCCGGAAAAAGAAGTCAGTTAGCTGAGTCTTTGATGGCTACATACAACCAGGAAAAGACTGCCCAGACCGAGCGTGTTGAGACAGAGAAAGAACGCGCTCGTGCCAATGAACAGGAACGTCTGATGCAATCCCAGATTGGTATTAAGGTTGCAGATAATAATGCCAGTGCAAGAACCAAAGAAGGTCTTGGTGAAGAAAAATATATGAAATCAATCGCCAAAGGTCAGCTTGCTCAGGCAAATGTTCTGGGTAGAGATAAGGCATTCGAACTTGCATATATCAAAGAAGTTCTGGCGGCAGCTTCCGCAAATCCCAAAATTGTCAAATTTCCTACTACCTTTGTAATGGGTGGGTCTGATGGTGGTGGATTAACCGGGGCCGCAGCAATTCTTGGTGCAAGCAATATATCAATGGGACTAAAAACCCAGAAGTAGACCGTATGTTATATTAACATTGTGGGGGGAAATTATTCCCCTCACAAACAAAGGAGAAAATTTTTTATGGCAAAACTGTTACAAACACATGTAGGATTTTGTATTGATGAAAGTGGTTCTATTGCAGGAATCGTGAAGCCACTGGTTGCTGCATATAATAAAAATGTGGATGGGATTCGTGACTCTGTGTTGGCTGAAGGTCAAGAAGCAACAATGACTGCTTTGGCATTTGGCCACCGTACCTTGAAACATCGTATACTGTATGTCGGGCATCAAGTGCAAACAGTCGAAGAATTGAAAGAGTCAGATATCAAACCATCTGGAATGACTCCATTATTCGACTCTGTATATCGGGTAATTGAAAAGCTAGAAGAGCTGGACGATGGGAAAGAAGATACAACATTCATCGTCAGCGTGATTACTGATGGCAATGAAAACAGTTCGGAAGTGCCTGGTGTTATATTAACGCTTAAAAAGATGAATGAAAAGATAGCAACAGATCGTTGGACTTTTGTATTCCTGGTACCCAATAGATCAGTAAAATACTTTGCAGCACACTATGGAATCCCCGAAGGAAATATTCAGGGATGGGATGAAACTTCAGCTGCTGGAACTGAACAGGCATTTGTCACAAATACACAGGCATTTTCCGGTTATTTTACTAGCAAGACCAGAGGTATGAAATCAACCAAGTCTTTTTATTCTGACCTTTCAGATACCACAGTCAGGAGTGTCAGAAGCGAACTATCTGAAATTACAAAACAGGTTGTATTTATCAGTTCTCCACATGATTGTCAGATTCGTGAAGCAATTATCAATGATGGAAAGACTTACATCAAGGGCAGTGCATTTTATCAATTGGTCAAAACTGAGAAGAAGGTACAACCTTATAAGATGGTTGCCCTTAGAGTCAAAACTTCCGGAAAAGTTTTTTGTGGAACCAAAGCTCGTGAACTTCTTGGTATTGCAGGAGTGCAGCATACAGTTCGATTAGTTCCTGGAGATCATGCGAAGTTTGATGTATTCATTCAATCAACAAGTGTCAACAGAAAAATTCCAGCTGGTACCGAAGTTATGTATTGGCCAAAGGTTGGCACCCAGCAAAAGTAACGGTGCTTCTATGAACACAAATGAATGTGTTGGATGTGGATATTGCTGTATGAAATCGCCCTGTGATGCGTCCCGGCGGTTATACGGGACAATAAAAGAATGTCCCCAACTTATATGGGATAAACAAAAAGATCGCTATATATGCGGTCTTATGACCATTAGCGGCAATGTAGGCTTTTGGTACAGAGAAGAGTTAAGTGCAGGCGCTGGTTGTTGTAGTGGATTAAATTCATGGAGACTCGATGTTAAAAAAAGAACTGGCATTGAACTCTCCACACATTTAAATCCACTCCCAAAACTGTTGCAAATGTTTATTAGATGTTTAGCAGCAGAATTTATAAGCGGTGACACTATTGTATTAGCATTAGGGAGTCTTCATTCAATGCTTGAAAAAGACGGTTATTCGGAAGAAGAAATTCAAGTAATTAAAGTAAACATTGTAAATGTATATCAAGGCAATCGAGACTCGTTTACGAAAGGGTTTATGGGATGAACGTTACAATTGATAAACTATCCAAAGATATCATTAATCGTATATTAAATGATATTAGTGCTTTGGAAGGAGCAGGATCCGTCAAATTTTCTTTAACGAAAGCAGAAAGATGGGAGGTTGCAAAGAACTGGAAAGATATTATATCCGGTATACTTGTTGGTGCAATGTCCGAAGATCAATCATATACTGCAGCATTTGATGGAGGTGCAACCCCAAATCCTGGCGAAATGAAAATCGGTGGATGGATACGAGATGTAAATGGTAATCGTATTTACGCCTATACTGAGGAAATTGGGCATGGCACTAACAATGAAGCTGAATATAAATCATTGATTAAACTATTAGAAGAGCTTGAGAAACGTGGCATTAAGAAAGTACATATTCAAGGGGATTCTGCGCTTGTCGTTAACCAAATTAACGGAAAATGGAAAGCCAAAGATCCAAAAATGAAAGTACTAAAAGCTAAAGTCCTCTCTATATCGGGAGTGACATATAAACTTGAGCATGTTTTAAGAGAATTTAATTCAGAAGCAGATTCATTAACATAGTCATGGAACACTTTTAAGTTTATTGCATGACCATAACATCAAAGGAGTAGTAAGTATGAAAATTGAATTATTGATTATTGATCCACAGAAAGATTTTTGTGACCCAAGTGGGGCACTTTCTGTCCCTGGTGCAGATGATGATATGAAACGTCTGGCCGCAATGGTTATCAGACTGAAGAGAAAACTGAATGATATCCATGTCACACTCGACAGTCATCACCTGGTTGATATTGCTCATCCGATCTTCTGGTTAAGGTCAGACGGAACTCATCCGATTCCATTTGAGGGCGGTTTTCCTACTATCATTAATTCCGAAGATATTTCAAACGGAATCTATAGAACAACCAATCCACAGCATCAAGCTCGGGCAACCGAATATGTGAACACACTGGAAGCAAATGGCCGTTATCCTTTATGTATCTGGCCGCCTCATTGCTTGATCGGAAGTATAGGTGCCGCAATTGTTCCGGAATTATTTGATGCTCTCCTTGAATGGGAAGACGACTTTGCCATGGTTGATACTGTAACAAAGGGATCCAACTTCTGGACCGAACATTACAGTGCAGTTCAAGCAGATGTTCCTGATCCTGAAGATCCAGGTACCCAATTGAATTGGGGTCTTATTGAAGTCCTGCAAAAAGCAGATATAATTCTCCTTGCAGGGGAAGCACGTTCACATTGTCTGGCAAATACAGTTGTTGATATTGCTGACAATTTCGGTGAAGCAAATATCGCAAAGATGGTTCTCCTTGAAGATGCAACATCAGATGTTGTAGGGTGCGAAGACATGGGCAAGGACTTTGTAAAAAATATGGTTGCCCGTGGTATGCAAGTATCATCAACCATTAACTATCTGAAATAAAAGGGATTTCAATAACACATTTAACAATTAAGGAGAAAACGATATGCCAAGATTAATGGCAACTTCAGAAGATCAGGTTATAAACATTCCGGGACCAGGAAATTTTCAATTTTCGGCAATTCGTATTGAAGAATTGGGTGCTACGGAATATACATTGGTAACAATCGTTGCTGATATTTCCGGTAGTGTTATTGGGTTTGCTGATGACCTGCTGAATTGTATCAAATCAATTGTTGGTGCCTGCCAGAATTCCCCAAGGGCTGAAAATCTATTGATCCGACTATTGACATTCAATAGCGAAATATATGAGATTCATGGTTTCAAAAATCTGGGTGACATTGTTGTGGATGATTATGAAGAACTGAATCCTGATCATATGACCACTCTATTTGATGCAACATATGATGCTGTTGGCGCAACATTGGAATATGCTAAACAACTGATCAATCAGGATTTTGATTGCAACGGCGCCGTTTATATCATTACGGATGGATGTGATAATCAGTCAATTATGACACCCACTGCCATCAAAGAAAAGATTGATGATGCTATAAAAGCAGAAACAGAAATAGAATCCCTCGTTACAATTCTTGTAGGACTTCATAATCCCAATGATAGATGGGCAGATGAAGTTAAGGAAGAACTTGAAAAATTTCATAAGGATGCAAATCTGACACAATTTCTGGACATCGGAGCTGCAACCCCACAAAAACTCGCCAAATTGGCCGGGTTTGTAAGTGAAAGTATTTCAAGCCAGTCCCAAGCTCTTAGAACCGGACTTCCATCCCAAAAGCTCAACTTTTAATATAAAATAATTTTAAAAAGGAAATAAACGTTATGACAAGTTTAACTTCTCCAATTGCTCAAAAGATCAACAAGATCCGTAAGAACAGAACAGGAAAAACTATTCTCAGTAAGAAACAAATTGGATACATCGTTGCTGGTGTACTCGATAGTAAAGTAGCTATCGGATTCTGCCTGTGCCACAAAAATGATAAGTATGATGTTGTGCAGGGTAAACGTATACCAGGGTTTGGAAGACATCTTGCCACCGCACGTGCCTTAAAGTGGGGCGATAAAGAGGTGATTGAAGTTCCAGCCAGCATTATGCCTATTGCAAAGAAATTTGCGGAAAGGTGTGAACACTACTATAAAACAAGAGGCGTTCAACTGATAAGACAACAACCAATTCCGGAAGTTGACCCGGAACCATCAATATCGGCGGAGTTTTAATATGACAGCACCAAAACATGTAGCAGGATCCCTAACAAGTATTCTGCAAAATCCTATTGTTCAGGCGATTCTTGACAGAAATGCAGATATGACTCCCATAATTGAAACTGTTCAATCGTGGTGGGGGTATGATCTTATGAATCGTAAACCCAGCCCAGCATATGATGAAGATGGTATTTTTCAAGGAACTGATCTTGATCTGGCATGCTTTCTTTATTCTCTGGCCGGTCGTGGTGCAGTCATCAATCTTCCAGACTATAAAGCTCATACAAAAACAAAGGTAAGAGAAGATCAGGTTCTCAAATCAAAACATAATCGTCATGGTGAACTTCTGAGTGTCGGCGGTAACCAACACTTCTGGTCATTCAATATCAGCATCAATGATTTGAATGTAGTCGGAGAAGATAGGATTGGAGATCCCCGGACATTCTCAATTACCAACAAAGCAGGCGACTGGTATGATGGATGGACTACTATTCAATTTGAACCGACCTTGAAAGAAAATCGTTTCATAACAGAGAATGAACTGTGGTCAGGTAATAAGATTGTATTCAGCCATTTCATTCATCCGAATCGTTGGACTTCTGTCTTTGGGCAACATTATATCATTACTCGCCTTCTGATGGATCGTCTTACGGATCAGGCAGCTCATCTCAATGCAGAAGTGAAACGTCTTCTTGCCACCGGTATGGAATTTCCAAAGGGTGAGGGTCCAAGAGAATATGTTCCAACCTCTTATGGAAAATCAAGGCAAGAATCATTTACGGCATTTGAAATGAAAGTCTATATGCCTGAAACACAATACAGCGGTGAGTATCCTTCAGTAAAAGCAACTGTTAAAAGTTTGGTTGAAGGGTTCAATCTCAAGAAGAAATACACTTATAGTATTCTTCCGAAACTTCGTTTTATGACCCGAGCATCGGAATTTGCTCATGCAAATGCTCCGGATCGTATGCCTGCATGGATCAAAAATGTGAGCTGGGAGGCCGGATTCAAAATTCCACCAAGAGGTCGTACACAATATGATCGCCTGAAATTGTTTCAGGATAAGGTCGGTGAACATTCGATCTCACTATTGAAAAGAACATATAGCAAGTCAGCTACTGTTTCAGATGAATAACTTCCCATATGGGAGGGGGACCTGTTTTACCCCCTCCCAAAATTTTAAGGAGAAATGTATGAAAAAAATTCTAAAGGTAATACTGTGTGGGTCATCAACTCTTTGTTTATTGTTATCTCTTGTTTTTACGATGATATTATTGACAGGGTGTAGTGATAATAAATGGGAGATTCGACAAACGGTCAAACCAGAAGTACTCAATCAGCTTGCCGATACAATAGCAATCAAATACAATCTGGGTCCATTTATAATTTTGGATGATATAAAATTAAAAAACTCAGCACAAGCAATATATATATTTAAAACCAAAGATGTATTTGAATTAGATGTAATTGTAAAATGGTCTGATCATTGGGCGAACAACACCGGATTTCATTATTACTTCAATGAATCGAAGATTGGAGGTAATTATCCATCAAGACCTATTGACTTATCCATACTTCAAAAAGCAGAACTTGACATTCCTGGATTCAAATGGTTGGTAAAAGATGATAAAAAAGTTGAGGAATCTGTTGAAATCTCTGAAAAGGAATCAGTTCAAGAAAAGGGATTGACCTCACAATCTGAAGAATCGAGATTATAAAGGATATAATTATGAAAAAGATATTTTATATTTTAATTTGTTTTGCAGTATTATTTCTGTTTGGATGTTCTAAAGCAAACGCTCAACAATCATGGGAAATATGGACCTTAATATCAGCAAACCTTACGACTAAGGATGATGGAAAGATAATAATAACGTATCATCTTGGTCCTGTTTTAATTGTGGATAACATTCATGTATCAAAATCTTGGGTACATTTTATACGATCAGACGCTCCTTTGTATATAAGAGTGCATGTATCCAAAGATAATTCAGGGGAATGTAAACGGGGATTGTTTAGATATTATATTGAAGAAAATTTCATAAATCCAACAACCTGTTGTTCTCCAATCGACTTTTCTGCCCTTGAAAGGAATGCCGATGATATCCCTGGATTCATATGGAACGATAAACCAAGCGTTAAACCAAGCATTGAAAAAGTATTATAATAAAGGAGTAACCATGATTCAACTTTTTAAAAGACCAATATGGTCTATATTATTAATTTTATGTATTATGTGTGCATGTACAAACTATGAAATCAGAAATACTATAACTCCGGAAGTAACAATCGTTGGAGATAAAATCGGCATATCATACATGTTAGGTCCGATAAAAGTTAATGATACTCTACAGAGAGTAGGCAGAGAGAGTGTCAACTATTTCATAAAAAATAAAGGTAATGTCAAATTGGATCTGTATATTGCATATAATGATGTTCAGAATACTGATGCTGTATTCAAATATTATATTTCTGGAATCTTGATGAGCGAAAACAGAAATGTTGTTAAATCTGATATTTTACTCAAATATCGGGATGAAATTGAAGGGTTTACACTGATTAAGCTTAACGGAAAGCCTACGAGAGAGGTAAAGAAAAATGCTCAAGTACAGCAAACCCCTTCGGTTAAACTTCCAGAACAAAAACCTATAGAGGATAAAGGCGAAACAAAATTATAGGAGATTAAACATAAATGGATTATTGCGACTATGGGTGTGGTAAAGAGGCAAAATATAAGCAATCAAATGGAAAAATGTGTTGTAGTAAACATTATGCTCAATGTTCTAATTTAAGAGAAAAGAATAGTAAATCAAATAAAGGTAGAGTTGTAACCGATGAGACTAAAAATAAAATTAGGCAAAAACATAAAGGCAAACAACTTACTGAAGAGCATAAAAGAAAAATAAGTCATAATCATGCAGATTTTTCTGGTGAAAAACATCCAATGTTTGGCAAACATCATTCACAAGAGGCTAAACATAAAATTAGTATAGCGAATAAAGGTAAGAAAAGACATACTATAGATAGTAAGAAAAAGATAAGTAAAGCTATGTCGGGTATTAATAATCCAATGTTTGGGAGAGAAAGACCAGAAATGACAGGGTGTAATAACCCAAATTGGAAAGGAGGAATTAGTAATAACCCATATTGTAGTGAGTTTTTAAATAAAGAATTTAGAAGCTTTATTACAGAACGTGATAATAATAAATGTTTAAATCCCTGTTGTGAACATAAGTCTGACCGATTAACTATACATCATATAGATTATAATAAAAGGAATTGTACTCCTCTTAATCTAATATGTTTATGTAATTCTTGTAATGCAAAAGCGAATAAAGATAGAGAATGGCATACATCATGGTATAAAGCAATAATTTATCAACGTTATAATAAAGGAGTTAACAATTGATACAAACAGACATTTTTTTAAATACTGGTTCATCTAAAAAAATCTGCGAAGATTATATAATTCAAGGGTATGACCCTGTTCCATTTGTTATTCTTGCAGATGGATGTTCATCTTCAAACGGTACAGAAATGGGGTCTCGTATTCTTTGTCATTTGGCAAAACAATATCTTCGGTATAGACGAGACGATTTACATTCAATAAACTATAAAAAACTTGGCAATTGGGTAATCCATAATGCAGAATTAACTATAAGACAATTGGGTTTATCAATCTCTTGTTTGGATGCAACTCTTATCATTGCATACACAATTGATAATATAATTAAACTTTTCATGTATGGTGATGGAGCTATTTTCACTAAAGAACAGGGTGTAATCAAGACATGGAAATTTGACTTCACAGGGAATGCTCCTTACTATCTATCTTATTTAATTGATGATTTTCGACATGAACTTTATCATAATGAAAAACATGATTTGATAATAACCACTGAAAATGTTGGAGAACTTCCTTTTGAGAGTCTTGCTTATGATTATCCATTGGAGTTTACTTTTCAGAAGAAAGATATGGATTGCATGATGATTGCATCTGATGGAATGTTTTCCTTTATTAATGATGATCCTGTAAATCCGAGGATTATTCAGACTTCAGATTTAATATCTGATTTTATGTCTTTCAAAACTACCAAAGGAGAATATCTCAAACGCCGATTTAATAAAGCGTTAGGGAAATTAAATGAAGGTGGTATAAATCACTATGATGACCTATCAGTTGGGGCATTCATATAGAGGAATAAACAAATGGCTACATATGTGGTTAATGATTTAACAGATCCGCATGAATTAAAGCGAGAATATCCAAATGTGCATATTATTCAAGATGTATATAAAAGTAATGTTGAAGTTGGGTATTATGTCAAATTAAGGCGTAATGGTGCATATTTTTGGGTAGAAGTTACTCACATTGATGGAAATACAATTACGGGAGAAATATATCATCCATTGTCATGTAATGCAAAATTTAGCATTGGAGACTTCATTATTTTTGAAATATGTTACGCATTTGATATATATGATCCATATACATTTAACTTAATCCCGAGGTCTGATCAAGTCAATTCAATGCCACAATAATGCGAATAGAGGTTTATAATGAAAATTTTTGTGAATGGTAAGGCGATCAACCTTACTCAAAAGAATTATGTTACGAAAGGGGGAGAAGGGAAAATATTTAAAAGAGGTGATACTGCTTTTAAGATTTATGAAGATCTTCAGAAAATGATCCCCCTTGCAAAGATTGGAGAATTGAATCAGTTAGTTCATCCATCAATTGTTCACCCCAAAGATCCAATATACAATGAAAGTAAGCATTTAATTGGTTTCACAATGGATTGGTTGGATGGGAACATTGTTGCATTATGTAAACTATTTACCAATACGTTTCGTGACAATAATAAGATATCAAGTGACTCCACAATAGAATTGGTTGAAAATATTAAAAATGCAACCTATTTTATTCACCAACATAAATGTCTTATTGTCGATGGAAATGAGTTGAATTACATGGTTGAAGATGACTTTGTAACCCCATATTTCATTGATGTTAATTCTTGGAAAACTCCCAGCTTTGGCGCTACAGCTATTATGCCCTCTATTCGTGATTGGTCTACTGACGATTTTAATGAAGGTACCGATTGGTTCTCTTTTGCAATTGTGGCATTTCAATTATTTGTTGGTATTCATCCCTTCAAGGGAAAACATAAGGGTTATAAGAAAAATGATTTTCGCCAAAGAATTATTGATGGAGTTTCAGTATTTAATACTGAAGTAACATTACCTCCCACCGTAAGGGATTTCAATTTAATACCTTCCTCTTACAAAGATTGGTTTTTCAAAATGTTTGAACATGGAAACAGAAAACCACCTCCACATCTTCCTGGTGATATTGGACAGATTCAAGTT
This sequence comes from Candidatus Aenigmatarchaeota archaeon, assembly GCA_017610225.1. Next base: position 19,259 of record JAFCCM010000038.1, read on the forward strand.
ACAGTTCATCTTATTCAGTCCACCGACAACTTTGAAATTCGTGAGCTTCTTGAGTTTGAGGATAACATTATATATCATAATTCTCAATTGAATTTGACCAAAACTCAATCCCACATATACCTTGGGAAAAGCACTAAGTATAAAATTGATGATGAAGAAGTAGTATTCACTCCATTGGAGCAACTTCCAATATTTGTTAAAATTGTTGATGATAAAGTCCAGTTTAAATGTATTGGGCAGGATAATCCATCTATCAATCTTACAGTAACAGACAAGATGATCGTCAACAACATTCTTTATCTTCGTAATGGAGATAAATTAATGGAGATGGATTTCAAAGTCATGGGTGGAAAAGTACATTCAATCATTAAAAGAACATGGAATATCGAGGCAAATTCTTCAAAACTCTTTAGCAATGTTATATACCAAAGTGCCCTTGGTACAACGGTTCTTGCAATACCCACATCCACATATACACAGAGTTCATTCATCACAAAACGTATCCCTGAACTTGATGATTTTCAAATAATGGATGCAAAATATGATAATGGAGTTTGTGTACTTATTGGTCACAAATCAAGTAGATTTACACGAATCGTTATTATCTTTGATGAAAAGCATGATAAATACAGATGTCGATATATACATGACATTGATTATGCTCCAATCAATTTTGTATGTCTTGATAATGGTGTTTGTGTTATGTTGACAGATGATGATGCTATTGAGATCTTCTTGAATAAGGTTAACAAGCCTGATGTTAAACGTATTGAAGATCCTGTTATTAATTCAACTATGCAATTGTGTAAAGACGGAACTATTTTGAAATTCTTCCGTGATAACAAAATCTATAAAATCAAAATGAAATAGGAGAAATGTATGACAAACTTTAAGGAGTTTTATGAATCTTTGGATTACGATGAAGGTATTATAATAAGAGGTACTGCTTATTCTCGAAATCTTATAACGGATCTTTCAGAAACGTTGGAAGAAAGGTTTAATATTGAAATCAAATATAATAGACCTTTAGGAGTTTTATATTATAAAGCTATCAATGTATTAACTGCAGATGTTCAAGCATATCGAAAATATACTGACGCATTCCTTGATGGTTATATAAAAAGGGGGAATAGATGATGACAGGTTTTTTCTGGGGTGTACTGCTGACGGCAGCATTTGTCGCTGGAAATAATGCGGCGAAAAAACATATGACCAAGATCCATAGTAATAACGATTCAATATTGGCAAAAATGAAAATACCGGGTTATGCAATATATTCTTACATTATTTTCTTAAAGGAGAGATATGATGAAAAGAAAACTGCGTAAAATGTCTGAAGAGGAAATAAACAAAATGATTTCCTCAGGTGCAGCAGTCCAAATTCATCTATACGATTCTTCCGATGTTTTGAGGCCAAGAGGTCACATGGAAAAAGAATCTGTAGGGTTGGATTTATTAGAACGACTGCGTGCATGTTATGAAAGCTGGACAGATAAAAAATACGGAGACAACCCCGATAAATCAACCTTGATCAAACTGTTACAAGATAATTTGAATGAGGAAGCAAATCTTGTGGGGGACTAAGTCCCCCTTATTATCTTTGTTTGGAGGATTAAATGGTTAAAATATTAATCACAGGTTACATGCATAGTGGAACGACCATGTTACATCAACTCATCAAAGCACACCCACAAGTCGGATGGATTGAAAATGAAGAATGCTATATTGAATATGACAAACCGAAAGAATGGGTTTTGATGTTTGCAAAGAAAAAAGTTGAAAATTTGAAAACTCATGCTTGGGGTGAGAAGATTCCTTGGGGGCATAGAGAAAGTGATGCAAAAGGAAAAAGAATTATCAAAATCATATCCAAGTGGTTAGAATATTTTCCTCATCAAGCTCGAGTCCTTCATATTCTAAGACATCCATTAGATGTTGCATTATCAGGGCAGGGCAGCAATCTTGTACTTCCTGATTTTGAGAAGATAATAGATTCAGTCCCCAATGTAATTGATTTTATCAATAAATGTGGTAAAACATGTGCAACAGTTGTATATGAGGATTTGCTTACAAATCCACACTCTCACCTAAGAAACATTTTTGATTTTTTAAATTTGGCTTCTTCAAATAAAATTATCAAAACTGTAATGAGCAACCCTTCGTTGAAATTTGAGGGGATAAATGCAAACAGAGCATTTGCACATAGACTTAAGAATATTGATTTGAAAATTGATTATAAGGTGTTCACTGACCCTATTGAAAGGAGATTGTAAATGGATATGAAAATATACAGATTCCGTAGTCATTTAGGAAATTATAGGGATGGATATTGGTACTTTGCATCCGATTCACAAGAAGAAGCAATAGACATTGCCAAAAAATTTGAAACAGATTATAATATAGATAAGAACGAAAATTATATTATACATTTTGAAGATACCCCACTTGAATTTGAAGTAAAGAAGGGATATATTCCCATGAATGTAGAGGTAGAAACTGATCGCATCATTAGATAAATTATTAAAGGAGATTATAAATGATATTTAAAATGCCCCACAAAGATGATCTACATGACAAAGAAGCACAAGCACTGAAAGTATATAACAAGAATATGCTATGGCTGAATTGGACTAAATAAGTCAGTAGAAAAATTCAAAAGACATCTTGACATGTTCTTTAAAATAACATTCAATCTATTTGTCCATAATAACTATAACAAACGTAAAGAGAATATTAAGGAATCATGGTATAGCCCAGTTGTATGTTTGATGTGTTTTGTTGGGTACCTTGAAAGTTATGAGGAAGCTCTTCGTTATCTATGGGCGGTCGATAATGTCAGGCAATACTATGAACACTAAATGCCCTTGTATTGATTGTATAACATTAGGAGTATGTAAAGCTCATATTCAGCGAACATTATAACTACAGGTATATGAATCCTGATTCGTTAGAAAGAATATTTCTACTGAAATTGTTTAAACCTTTGCATTGGGAAAAAAGAATTAACTATCCAGAAGGGGTGCCTATATGACAGATATTGAATGTCCTTGTATTGATTGTATAACATTGGCGATATGTAAAGCATCTATAAAAAGCTCTATCCCAATATATGATACTTTGGCGTCTAGATGCTCTATTTTTAAAAAACATTATTTTGAAGTACATGCCCCTGTTAGCTATGCATTTACTGTAGAACTGATAGAATTATTTAGACCAGATGTATATAAAAAACGATGGGGGTATCATGAAAAACCAAAGTCCGTGTATTGATTGTATAACATTGGGAGTATGTAAGGCGCTTATGAATGATCAATATGGATTATCAATCTTGATGCATAAGTGTTCTATTTTTGAAGAATATTATAACTACAAGTATATAATTCCCGGTTCGGCAGAATCAATATTTCTACTGAAGTTATTTAAACCTTTGTGTTGGAAAGAAAGACTTACCCATTCAGAAGAGGTGGCTGTATGACAAATATTAAATGCCCTTGTAAAGATTGTATAACATTAGGAATATGTAAAGGGATAATGTCTGAGAATTTTGGAATCTATACACATTTAAGTAAACGATGCTCGATATTCAAAGAATTTTATCAAAATAGATAT
>JAFCCM010000039.1 GCA_017610225.1 Candidatus Aenigmatarchaeota archaeon
GTTCAACTGGTAGAATACTAGGGTGCCATCCTGGTGATGTGGGTTCAAATCCCATCATTTGCTCCAACATTAAAACGAGGTTTATATGAAATTTGAATTATTTGGTTCTGAATTAAAATCATATCTAGAATGGGATCGTGAACATAAAAAAGTTTGTAAATTATATAATAATGAAACTCAACCTGCTATTGGCGGTCGTCTAACATTTTCATTTACTCCAACTAGTTTAGGTCCAGCAGTTAGTGTGGAATGTGCTTGTGGTGAAAAGCATAATTGCACTGATTATGATTTCTGGTAGTAAACTATATATATTAATATACATATAACACAATGAGTATTTGTATATTAATACTAAAGGAGATCAAAATGAAAAGACAAGCATTAATAAAAAGTTTTAAGAAGGTAGGTTTGGTATTAAAAATTACTAATGAACCTATTGGACGTACAACCAATGATGATATCTTTCAAATGGATATTGGTCGTAAAGTAGTTGGTACAAGAAGAACTGAATGGTTTGAAATCTGGCCAGGACACGATGATAACAAAATTCAGATTCTTGATGTTGATCATAAACTTAATCAGATTCTTCTTTTGGTGCATGAGTCTGAAAGAATTTTTGAAACTGAAGAAAAGAAACAATATGGAAAATGGGCTACTAAACCTGTAGATAGAAGATATAGTTTAAATAAACAATATATTAAATTCAAAGAAACAAAAACTCATTTTATTATTACTGAAAAAACAACTCCGGTTGTTAGACACTTTCTTATGGGTGTTGATGAACGTCAACTTTTTGTTGCTCAACTTGTTTCTGGAACAGCTAACATTAATGAAGCAAGAAAACAGTTAGGTAGTACTGTTAAGTTTCATGAAGGTGTTAGAAAAATGTCTCCAAAAAGACAAGGTGAATGGTTCTTCCTTAGAGCAACCAGAGATCAAGAAGATATTATTAATTTGTTTATTCAAAAAAATAAAGTTTGGGTTATTAAAAAAGCAAACATTGGTGAGTATGCAGGAAGAGCAAGTGGTAATCCTCATGTTGCTGATGAACTGGTTGTAATAACAGATGATGAAGCAACTATTGAAAGATTAGGATGGTCTAAATTTAAACGGAAAAGAACTCCAAAAGGAACTTTTCCTGTTAGATATGAACAGGTTTATGTTCGTGGTAAAATTAGACATATCGATCATAAAACTCTTAAGTATACTCATTGGCATCAAGTTGTTCTTAACAACGAAGGTGCCACTGAATCAGCTACTCAAAGCTGGATTGATTAAAATGAGAATGACTAATTGGAAAAAAATACTTGGACTAGTTAGTGAAAGATCTATTGGTGATTTAATAACAAGAAAAGAATTAATAGCTTTAATATATAATCCTTGTTATACAGGACTACAAGATGGTGTTGATCCAAGTAGAATATTATTAACTAAAGTTGGAGTTTTAGAAATACATAAACGTGGTGTTTATATTAAAAAGAAATCTATTAAACCAACATGGTCTATGTTTAAATTACAAGAAATTACAAGAACATGGAAAGGTTGGTTTATGGAATTAGATTAGGTGACGTGGTCCGAGATGGCATAGGCGGCGGTCTGCAAAATCGCATACGTGGGTTCGAGTCCCTCCGTCACCTCCAAAAAGAGTTTGTGGTTTAAACTCTTTTTTTTTGTTTGTTTTTTATATAAATAGAACATAATATAAAATCAATGACTATAATAATTAATAATTACCAAATCTGAGTTGGTCGCAGATGTATAAGGTATTAAAATTTAAAGGAAAGTTAGTATGGCACAAGGAATAGTAAAATGGTTTAATGATGAAAAGGGTTTTGGATTTATTGAAAGAAACAATGCACCAGATGTATTTGTACATTATTCAGAAATTCAAAGTAATGGTTTTAAAAAATTAGAAGAAGGTGACAAAGTCTCTTTCGATGTTGAAGAAGGAGTAAAAGGTCCACAAGCAAAAAATGTTATAAAATCTTAAATATAAATAGGTGAACTAATGGGTGACTTTGAATTTGCTATAAGTGTTATATTATGCTATTTTTCTTTATTATTATTTAGTTGGTTTTGGTTTGAAGAAATATTAAACTTTAAATTTACATGCCATCTTTATTTAGCAATAACATACGTTGCTATTAAATGGTGTTTTTATTTAGGAAGTAAGAGTTATATAATATCTTATTCTTCAAGTAAAGATGAAGAAGGTGTAAAACATTTTATAGAATTTCCAGTCATCTGGATGTAAAAATAATAACCACGTTGAGGGATGAAAGATTCCCAAAGTTGAAATCCTTAGGGAGACGAGATATCTATGAACCCTTTGCAGTAAGTAGACTACGTGGTTTTTTAAACACCCCCCGTCGCTTAATGGATAAGCACGAAACTTCTAATTTCGTTACATGTGAGTTCGAATCTCATCGGGGGGTCCATAATTTAAAAAGGGGAAATTTATGAAAAAATTATTTTGGATGGGTAATTGGCATTAGGGTTCATTCCCGTAGGTTAGAATTCGTTCTCCGTAAGTTAATTTTTGTATTATATATTTAGTTAAAATGATATAATGGAAACAAACTTAACTTAGGAGAAAAATCATGACTTTTAAAGAACTAAAAAATAAAATAAAAAAAGAACAAAAAGAAAGAGCATCCTCAATTAGGATACTTAAAGCAGCAAGAAAACCTCACGTTTATAATTCAAATCCAGCATTATATAATAAGATTGGAGATCTAGATAGTCTTAGATATAACTACAGACATGTTCATATTGCTTATTGTATGTATTTTAATAATACAGAATATGGTGATATTGAAAAAGAATGTAGAGAGAGTCCATACACTGGAAAGATTGATGGATATATAAAAGAATGGTCATATATTGTGGAGGCAAGCAAAGATGAAACTTTACATACTAGTTAGAAATGATTTGACGCCTTCACAAACAGCTGTTCAAGCAGGACACGCAGTTGCGGAGTATCTAATAAATGATCCATAGACTTGGAAAAATAGTACCTTAATTTATTTAGGAATTAATAATCTAATGGTTATGGAGAAGTGGATGTATAAACTTGATTCTCTTGGAGTTAATTATACAATTTGGAGAGAACCTGATATTAATAATGAAGTGACAGCAATAGCTACAACTGGTTCAAGTGAATACTTTAAAAAACTGAACCTGTTATAAATGCCAGTTTAGCTCAGTTGGTTAGAGCGGAGAACTCTAAATTCTTGTGGACGGGTTCGATTCCTGTAACTGGCACCAAATATAAATCCTGGAGATTGAATATGTACTATACAATTTATAAAACTACTAATAAAGTTAATGGAAAATTTTATATTGGTTGTCATAAAATAAACAATCTTCAGGATAGTTATATTGGATCTGGAGATCTTATAATTAAAGCTATTAAGAAATATGGAAAAGAGAAATTTAAAAAAGAAATAATGCATCTTTTTAATTCATCTGAACAAATGTATGATATGGAAAGATTACTTGTTAATGAAAGCTTTATTAAAAGAGAAGATACTTATAACGTTCGAATTGGTGGAACAGGTGGAAGAATAAGAGTAGATTTAGAATATAATAAAAACATATCTAAAGGCTTAAAAAAATATTATAAAACTCATTTTAATGTATTTAAAGGTCAACACTATAGTGAGGAAACAAAAGAAAAAATAGGACAAAAAATTGCTTTTTATCAAAACGGAAAAAATAATTCTCAATATGGAACAATATGGATAACTAATGGAGTTGAAAATAAAAAGATAAAAAAAATATGATTTAATTCCTCAAGGGTTTTATAGAGGTAGAAAAATTTAATACCCTCATATCTCAATGGAATAAGAGTCTAAGATTACGAACCTTAGTATCCGAGTTCGAATCTCGGTGGGGGGTCCATATTGCTGGTGGAAGTCAGCATGTTCGTGATGGGGTTCCGGTGTTGGTTCTGGAATATAATATAAATTAATCAACTGGTCAAGGTAGGGAATTTAATGAGCGAGTGTTTAGGTAACCATACTAACACTTGCTCATTATTCCGTTTACATTTTTTTTGTTTAAATTTTAAATAAGAAACTATTTTTAACAATTAGAACATAATATAAATTAAAAGGAGAGTGAATTATGAGTGAAGTAGTAATAGTAGCACCACACGCGGATGATGAAATTCTTGGCTGCTTTTCAATCTTAAATAATCCAGATATAAGACCTGTGATTATTTATACAGAAGAAACAACTAAAAAAAGACAAGAAGAGACTAGAAAGATTGCAGAACATTTTACAATTAAAGGTCAAATGTTTTGTAAAAGTATTCCACCAATTTTTTTAAATCAAGAAACCACATTCTATTTTCCAGGGCCTGATGAAATTCATCCAGCTCATAGAGCACAAGCTGCTGTAGGGGAAGCGTTAGCAAGACAAGGGCTGAATGTTATATTCTATACTACTAACATGAATGTTCCATATATAAGAGAAGTTAAAGAAGCATCTAATAAAAAAATAGCTTTAGACACTATATATGGAAGTCAATGTAAACTATGGAAATATGAACATAAATTTTTCCTGTTTGAAGGATTTTGTAAATGGTTCTTTTAGAGAATGTAGGTGATATAGTTGGTGTTGTTTCATTAATAACTACTGTTATTGGAATGTATTATGTTTCTAAAAAAATAAAAACTGGATTTATATATTATAGTATAAGTTTAATTGCTCAATTAATTTTATTTACAATGTTATCTAATTGGTTTTTAGTTTTACAAATGGTGGTATTATTAACATCCAATGTGTATATCTATTGGAAGTGGAGAAAAGACGATGTTGGATAAAGATGATATAATATTTCAAGATTGTATTGATAAATGGGGGTTAGAACTCCAAACAAAAATGACAATTGAAGAAATAGGTGAATTGATTGAACAGTTAGGAAAAACATTAAAATCAACTATTCATTTTGAAAGAGGTCGAATTAGTAAGGAAGATATGATGGGTGAGTTTGTTGATGTTACTTTAATGATGCAGCAAATGAGATATATTGATAAAGAAACCTTTGATAGGATATATGAACAAAAAGTAAATCGAATAAGAGAAAGGTTAGAGAAATGATAATAATTCAAGTTATAAAAGTTGAGGATAATTCAAATATGCCTAATCTAGTATTAGATGATGAAGGTTATGTTTGGAGATCATATTATACTAAAGACTACCCTATTACTATAAAATGGGAAAAAGTTGATATGAGTTTACCTTATGAATTAAAACCTATAGCAGAAAGAAAATAATATGATTAAACTTTGTGATTATGGTTGTGGGCAAGAGGCTACTTACCAATTTAAGAATGGTAAATGGTGTTGTTCTAAATATCATACACAATGTCCGTCAGTAAGAAAGAAAAATTCTCAAAATAATATTGGTTGGAAACCAAGTAAAGAATCAAAATTGAAAAATTCTATTTCTAATAAAGGATAAAAAAGATCTAAAAAAGCTAAATTAGCTATGAGATTATCAATCAATGAAATAAAAAAGAAATATCCTATTTTCTTTAAAATTGAAGAAATGAAATATGATGATAAATTAGATATACAAGTACATTGTAAAAATCATAAATGTAAAAATTCTAAAGAAAAAGTGGTTGGTTTACTCCAAATAAAGGTTTATTTTTTGATAGAGTTTATTCAATAGAAAGATCTGTTGGTTATGGAGAATCAAATTTTTATTGTTGTAATAAATGTAAAAATGAATGTCCATTATTTAATAGAAGAAGTGATAATAAAAAACTAAATATAAAAAATTATACAGATTCTGAATATCATATATGGAGAAATGAAGTATTAAAACGAGCTGATTATTTATGTGAATACTGTGAAGAACCTGCAATAGATGTTCATCATTCACGTCCACAGAAATTAGAACCAGGTTTTGTTTTAGATCCTGATTTTGGAATAGCTTGTTGTGAAAAGTGTCATTATAAATACGGACATAAAGATGAATGTTCAACAGGACAATTAGCGAATAAGGAGTGTATTTAATATGTCAAGGTTAATTTATGTACCCCAATACCCAACGGAACTTCGATATCAAAGCTGGTGGCTTCCCGAGTTTACTAAAGAATTTAAGAAACATTATGATGAAGTGGTAGTTTTAGGGTTTGATTGGTTATGGAAAAATCATCATGATGGTAATTATGATAATGCAATGTTTTCACCAATTAAAAAAGCTATTGAATTTGAAACTGCTCAAATGAATGATTATATGTCTATTGATATACGTGATGATGATACTCTATTTCTAGCAGATATATCATTTTTAGGACTCTTCTGTAATGTCTTATATCATAAACAATGTCCAAAAATGTTCGCGTTTTGTCACGCCACAAGCTTAAATGCTTATGATTATTTTGCACCTATGCGTAAGTATAAAAAGAAAATTGAATTAGAACATGCGAAATTATTTGATGGAATTTTCTTTGGAAGTTATTATAGTGTTATTAAAACTAAATGGAGTCAAAAAGGAATTAATTGTCATGTTGTTGCTCTTCCAGATTCTCCTGATAGTATACTCAAACCAATTAAACCAAGTAATATCAGACCAATTGATTTAGTATCTGTATGTAGATCCTCTATTCAAAAAGTAAATAAAAAACTTGAGAAAAAAGTTGAAAAAGCATTAGGAAAAAAGATATATAGAGAAGAAGTTAATACTTGGAATGATTATAATATATTATTAGGCAATTCTAAAGTGCTTATCATATCGACAAAAGAAGATACATATAATTTGACAATTCTTGATGCTATTAAATGTGGCTGTGTACCATTGGTGCCAAATAAATTATGTTTTCCAGAAATACTTCCAGAGTATTGGAGATATAATGATGCTGATGATTTAATAAATAAATTAAAACATATGTTTGAAGATAATCATTTTTTATTACCAGATGTGATTAATAGAGACAAAGTAGATAATTTTTTTAAAAATATTATAAACATAATGAAAAATGAATAAACCACATTTTAATAAAGGTCGAAAAATGTCTGAAGAAACTAAAAGAAAAATTAGTCAAACATTAAAACAAAAATATAAAGATTCTGTGTTTAAAAAGAAACAATTTGATAGAACACCAAAAGGTGAGAATCATGGTATGTATGGTAAAGAAAGTGCTTTTAAAGGCAAACAACATACAGAGGAATCAAAACAAAAATCTAGAGAATCTCAATTAGGTGAAAAAAGTTGGTGGTATGGTCAAACTCAAAAAGAATCATCGAATATAAAAAGAAGCAAAACTTTAAAAGAAAGATATAAAAATGAATCTCATTTTAACAAAGGTAAACCTTTATCAAAAGAACATGCTTTAAAAATAAGTATTGCTAATAGTGGAGAAAAAAGCTTGGAATTGGAAAGGTGAAATTTCTTCACAAGGATATTGTTCATCATGGTTGGATAAAGAATTTAAACAAGATATAAAAGATAGAGATGGTAACAAATGTTTAAATCCAATATGCGAATCTAAAAATCCAAATGATTTAGTTGGTCATCATATTGATTATGATAAACAAAACTGCAATCCAATAAATATTATAACAGTTTGTAGATCATGTAATCTAAAAGCAAATTATGAAAGAGATTGGCACCAATCATGGTATGAAGCTATAATATATAATAGATATATAAGGAGAATATAATGGGAAAAGCGATACCAATGAAACTTGGAAATAAATTGTTTAAAACAAAACAAGAAGTATCTTATCATTTTAAAAATATGTTACATTCATATAAAGTTGGAGATATTTTAAACGAAGAAGATAGAACTCAAATGTTTGATTTATTATTAAGACATCCAAATTTTTATTGGAAAATGTCTAAAGGAATTAAAGATTTTAAAGTAGGGTTATCTTATGAATGGAAAAAACCTGCTTTTGAAATTATACAAGATGATGGATGTATAAATGATTTTAGTTATATTAAATGTATAAAAGGTAAAGACCCTACACGTAATCATATGTTTAATGAAGCATGTAGAGAAGCAGTAAGTGTTGATATAATAATATTTAAAAAAGAATTTTTTAAAAATCATCCAAATGAAGATTGTCCAGTTACTAATATGGATATAGGATGGGGTAATTGTCAAGTTGATCATGTTGCTCCTATGGTATTTAGAAATATAATTAGAAAATTTGTTTATACTTATGATATAGATATTAATGAAATAGATGTTCCTCTTGGAGTTCCAGGTGCAACTAGATTAAAATTTTCAGACAGATCGTTCGCTAAAAAATTTAAAGTATTTCATAAAGAACATGCAACTTTACGAATGGTAAGTCCAATGGGAAATAGTATATCTATGAGACTTGATAAAAAAGATGGAGTTTATGATATACTTACAGAGGATTTATAAACATGCCCTTTCGTACTTTTTATAATTGGTGCTTTGATGGAAACATTAAAAATCCAATTCCTCAAGGTGGTAATATTCCAGATATATTAAAATATAACTCACCTATTCATGCAGACTTCTTAATGAAATCTTTTGTTACTAATGGTAAGTTAAATCATTATCTAAATAAATATCTTAATAATATTGGAGTTAGATATATTAGTAAAGAGGATTTATTCTTTTTCTTTAAACAGTGTGTAATAGATTTTAAAATTAAAAGAAAAGATATACATTATGTTGGATGGGCTAAGAATGATATCTTAGCCAATAAGTTATCTAAGAAAAGACCTTTATTAAAGAAAGATGAAATTCAAATTGTTTGTGAGTTAATTAATAAATCAGATGATAAAGATGCTATATATAGATCTCTTGGTATTGATAAAAAAGAATTTAAGAAAAAGAAAATAAAAAAGAAGGCAACTAAAATAAGTAGCAAGAATTATATTGCTCAAAATTTTGGAATCATGTAAAATAAAAGGATAAAAAAATGAAACATGAAAAAGTAATAAGTGAACTGGCGAAATTGAGAAATGGAAATGAACAAAATGAAGTAATAGCAAAATATTTTAAATATGCAAAACAAAATATTATATGGTTTTTTAGTTTATCAAAAGATCCAGTTGGACATAAGGAATTAAAAAATATACTAGACTTTAAATATTATACTATTAAAAATGCATTAAGAAAAATTATGAAATCAGAGTTTGCTTTACAATATATTAAAAAAGAATTAATAAATAATCAAAATATATATACTAATACTATTCCCGTTGATATGGATATTGAATGGTTTGTTAAAGAAGTAAACAAAACTATTGATATGGATTTAGTTGAATCAAAAATAGGTTTTGCTAAAAGAATACAAAACTTAAATATAACTCTTCCATATGAACATGGGTTTCCTTGTGTAATTCATTATTTACAAAGAGCTGGTGAAAGAGGATTATCATTTGATGAACTTGTAGAATCATTTGGTTGGAATGATGAATTAGAAAATATAGACCCTGGACTAAAAAAACATGGATTAGGTTTCTTAAAAAATGAATTTGGTAGATGGAAAGCATCAGCTTTAAGGATAATGCATTCAACTAGAATAGTTAATAATAAAAAATATTATTTTTTAACTCAAGGTTTTGATTTAGATATGGTAATATTTAGACAAATACCAAAAGGAACATTTAAACTTGAAGAAGATATGAAAGGTAAAACAGTTAGAAGTACTACACAAGTTTGGGATAAGAAATCAGCATTAACTATTATAAATAATGATAAACAAAAAACTAAAACTGCTTAAAGGAAATATTTCATGAAAATAATGCAATCATTTGCAGATTGTTTAGGTTGTAAATTAGTAGGTGCTGAGTCATGTATTCTTGATACTAATTCAAGAGGTGATATGTCTAAAGTGGATATAGTATTTGTTGCTGAAAACCCTGGTAAAGATGAGATTAAAGCAGAGAAACCTTTAGTGGGTAGATCAGGAAAAACTTTTAGAAAATATTTTGATAAGTATATTAAAAAAGAATATAAATGGTTATTAACAAATACGGTATTATGTCTTACATTAGATGATAAAGGTAATACAGGTAATCCTGATGATGAAACAATTGATAGATGTAAAGTAAATTGTTTTAATATTATTAAAACTTGTAACCCAAAATTAATAGTATTGCTTGGCACTAGTCCAATGAAAGCATTTGGTATTGCTGACAATGGAGTAACCAAAAGACGTGGTCAATTCTTTAAATGGGAAGGGTTTGATGTTCTATTAACAATTCATCCAAGTTATGTTAATAGAGATAAAAAAGAAAGAGAACCAATATTTGAAGATGATATAAAAACTGCAGTTGATTTTATTAGTGCTGACGAGATAGGAAGTTTTGATCTGAAACCTAAAATAGCATTTACTAATACTGATCTAGCTACTGGAACAAAAGGAATACATAGATATAAAATACCAAAAAAGTTTTACACAGAAGATTATAGATTAGTTGATATACAATACTTAAGTCGTACTGAGAAGGTGTTATATATCTTTAGGGATAAGGATAACAATAAAGTATACCACCATGAAAACGACGATTATTACTGTTATCAATCACCTGGTAATATTGAAGCTAGAAAGATTGTTCCTTATGATAAATTAGATATTGTTAAATTAGCTTATAAAGATAAAATAAAATTAAATAGTGATATAACATATGAAGGTGATTTAAGATTAACCGTTAAACATGCTTTTGATTATTATGCTCAGAGTAAAGGTGAAGCTAAAAGACTATCATCTAATATTATGTTTTGTGATATTGAGATTGATGTTGGTATTGATAATCAAGCATTTCCTCAACCAAGTGAAGCTTTACATCCAGTTGATATGATAACAAGTATATTTCAAAGTCCTAATAAAAAGATTTGTTATATTCTTGATAATGGAACTGAACCAATAAAACAAATTGAAGGGGTTGAATTAAAAATCTTTAAAAGTGAAAAGAATTTAATTCATTCTTGGATTAGAGATTTTAAAACATATGATCCTGATTTTATGTCTGGTTGGAACTTTATTGGATTTGATATGGAGTATATGTTTAATAGAATGAAGAAGCTTAAAATGGCTACTTCTATAATGTCAAAGTTTAGTGAGTTCTATGTTGATGGTGAAAGGTTCTTATGTAAGTTGCCTGGTTGTATTGTATTAGATCAAATGCATCTTTATAAAATGTTTACATTTACAAAAATGGAAAACTATAAATTAGACTTTATTGCATTCCATGAACTTAAAAGAAAAAAATTAGAGTTACCATCAAAATTTAATAAGATGTATTGGGAACATTTGAATACTCTAATTGAATACAACATAAGAGATACAGAACTTCTAGAAGATTTGGAAAATAAGCTTGCTCATATTAATTTATTAAATGAGCTAAGAACTATTTGTACTGCTAGTTTTGAGGCATCAACTTCTCCAATGAATCAAGTTGATTCTATTATAGTTTCTTGGATGAGAGATAAAGGACTTGCTTCTAAGAATGCAGAAAATCGTGCAAAGAAAAAATATCCAGGAGCATTTGTATTAACTCCAGAACCAGGTATTTATAATACATTAGTCGACTTTGACTTTGCATCACTATATCCATCTTTGATTCGTACATATAATATTGGACTTAACAACTTCATAATGAGAACAAAAGATCCCGCAATAGGTTATGACTTAGCTTATGATAGAGATAATATTCCTGATAAAGTTGCAATGATAATGGACCCAATGTTTGAAAATAAAGAAGTTACAATGTCAAAGGAAGATCTTTTTAAAGTTATTAAGGATGATAAATTAGTTCATACTATCAATGGTTGTTTTTATAATAATCATAAAGATAATGAATCATATTATAGTTTAATTCTAAAGAACCTTCTGGACTCAAGAAAGAATTATAAAAACTTGATGTTCAAAGCTAAGGATGAAAAGAATGAAGAATTAAGAGAATTATATTTTACTAAACAATTGGTATATAAGGTTCTAGCGAATACTCTATATGGTGTTATTGCAAATAAGCAATTTAGATTTTTTAATCTTGCTTGTGCTGCTGCTATTACCCTGTCAGGCCAAGAAGCATTGAAAGCTTCTATTATTGAAGGTGATAATTTTATGGATCATCTTAAAACTAAAAAGGAATTAGTAAGAGAGCCAGTAACAACTAAAATTGAAATGTTTCATGCTGATCCAGTTAAACCTCCATTTCCTAATAGAGAATTTGATTACATCGTGACAGGAGACACCGATTCAATTTTTTGTTGCTTTGAAGATTTTAAAGAAGATTTAACAACTGAAAAAATCCATGGATACTGCGAAGAAATTCAAGAGTATTTAAATAACGGAATTATGAGAGAAATAGTTGAAGCTCATAATGTTGAATTTGAGAATTGTCATTTAATATTGAAAAATGAGTTGATTATTTCAAGAGGTTTATTTCTTGCTAAAAAGAGATATGCAATTAGAGTAACTAACAATGAAGGTGTTGACTGTGATGAAGTTAATTACATGGGTATAGAGGTCAAACGTAGCGACTTTCCAAGTTATTCTAAGGTGTTTTTAAAAGAGTTACTTGATCTAGTTCTAAAATCTGAAAAAGTAAGTTATCCTAAATTGATGAAATTTGTACATAGTCGAGAAGCTCATTTTAGAAAACTTATTAAAGACGGAGATAAAACTGTAGGTCGCCCAGTTTCTTTTGGTAAAGAGTTGAAGCATTATAAACTAATTCCTCAAGGTGTAAGAGCTATGCTGGCATTTAATGATATCTCATATACAGCTCATTACCATGGCTCAAGGGGATATATGTTTAGAGTTAGGGGCATCGACTACGACAAAGCACCAAAAGAAGTTATTGATAATTATGAAAAGAACTTTATTGCTAAAGGAAAAAAGCTTGAAGTAGTTGCTATCCCAGATGAAGAAGATAAACTTCCTGAATATTATCTACTTGATGTTAAGGGAAATCTTGACTTTGCTTACACAGCTAGATATAAATTGATGTTAGATCCATTAATGAAAGTCCAGCAGGCACAAAAGATATTAACGATATGAATCAATCAAGCCACTATATTGAATATTAAGAACATATATTAAATAGAGGGTTATTATGATATGTGACTATGGTTGTGGTCAAGAAGCTAAATATCAATTTAAAAATGGTAAGTGGTGTTGTAGTAAAAATTGTTCACAATGTAAAAAAATAAAAAATAAAATGAGTATTACTAGGAAAGGCAAACAATCATTTAGAAAAGGTAAAATTAAAGTTTTTTCTAAAGAAAGTAAAAAGAAAATGAGTAATTCTCATAAAGGTAGTTTAAATTGGTTAGGGAAAAAACACAAAAAAGAAACAAAAACTAAAATAAGTAATTCAAAAAAATTAACAATTATTCAAATAAAAGAAAGATATCCAACATTCTTTAAAATTGAAGAAATAAGATATAATCCTAATAATTTAAATGAAATTCAAGCTCATTGTAAGAATCATAATTGTAAAAATTCAAAAGAACAAGGTGGGTGGTTTACTCTAATAAAAACACAATTATATGAAAGAATAAGACAATTAGAAAAAGATTATGGTAATGGTGGTTCATATTTTTATTGTTCAGAAGAATGTAAAAATGAATGTCCTCTATTTAACATACATTCTGACCCAAATAAAGAAATACAAGATTTATATACATCAGAAGAATATCAAACTTTTAGACAACAGGTTCTTAAAAGAGAAGATTATCTTTGTGAGTATTGTGAAAATAAAGCTACACATGTACATCATTCTCGTCCTCAGAAATTAGAACCAGGTTTTATACTTGATCCTGATTTTGGAGTAGCTTGTTGTGAAAGTTGTCATTATAAATATGGTCATAAAACCGGTACGGAATGTAGTACTGGACAATTAGCAAATAAATTATGTAATTAAAAAAGGAGAAAAATGAAAAGTGTAAATTTAATTGAATGTATTAATACATGGCAAGGAGAAGGTGTTGATACTGGTCAAAGAATGCTTCTATGTAGATTCAAATATTGTAATAGAAAATGTAGTTGGTGTGATACTCTTGTTAAGATGAGAGCAGAACAAGAATTAGAAATGCCAATATCTAAATTACAAGAAATTCTTGATGAACAAAGAACTGGTTTAATGATTACTGGAGGAGAACCAACATTCTCTAATCAACTTAAACAAACAATTACTATGTTAAATCAGTTGGATTATCCAATTGCTAATGTTGAAACTAATGGACTTCAATTATTAGATCTAATTAAAGATGTGGATTCTAATAAAAATGTTCATTATAGTTATTCACCAAAAATCTTTAGTGATAAAGATTATGAAGAAGCTCTTGAATTATCAGATAAATTAGCATTAAATGGTAATGTGTTTATGAAAGTTGTATATGCGAATGAACAAATTGTATATGATTTTCTAGAAGCTGTAGTAAAGGTATTTCCATCTAATAAAATTTATTTAATGCCAAATGGTAAAGATAAAGAAACAATGTTTAGAAATGCTCAAGATGTATTTGATAAAGCAGAAGAATTTAAAACTAATGTAAGTAGTCGTATGCACCTTGTATATGATTTTGTATAAAGGAATATTAAAATGATAGGATTAATGGGAGTAAAAGGTGATAACACATTAGTTACACCATCTGGTAAATCATTATTTAAAGTACCAAGTTGGCTATCATGGAGAATTCAAAGAATACAACATTGGATAGCAATAAAAACTTGGAAATAATTATTAATTTAAGGAGAATTGAGAATGGTGCCAATCGCAGTAGGAGACAATGTAATTTGCCAAGAGATAACAGAAAGTAATATAACATCTGGAGGAATTGTAATTCCAGATTCAGCGCAGAAACAATTACCTCAAAAAAACGCAATAGTTGTTTCAAAAGGTGAAAAGTGTGAAGCAAATTTTAAAGCTGGTGATACTATCGTATGTCATACACAAGCTGGTCAAGTTATGGTATATGGAAAAGATGTATACTTTGTTCTCAAAGAACCAGAAATTTATGGTATTGTTGATAGAGTAGAAGTGACAGAAGAAGTAATAGAAGAAACAATTAAAAGAAGATAAAAACAAAGGTCGGAGAGCTGAGGAAAGACTCTTAAAGTAAGATACGCGACTGAAACAAGAGTTATCAAAAAGCACTGTCTTTCATATAGCGCGCTATTGTTAGTCAGAGATCAAAGGGGGTAGTGTTCCTTTTCCGACCATAATTTAAAAAGAGAGGTATGTTATGGAAATATTATATTTAATAATAATAGCATTATTAGCTTTTGTATTAGGAATTTTATTTTGTCCAATTGTTATATTTTTAAGAGCTAGAAATGATGATGCTTGGGATGATTCTAATATGACAAATATTATTAGGTTAGTAGCTCATATTGCAACTCATCCAAGTGATTTTGGCAGAATGAAATATGATAATGGTATTTATCCTTTTTGGTATATTAATAAAGACGAGTTTAGAAATGTAGTTAAAACAAGACCAAAAGGAAAGTAAAAGAATTAGTGAAGATTTTAGAAAATTTGGATTCAGAAAAAGAAGTTGTTATTCAAGGAAATGCAAAAGGTAATAGTTATATGAGTTTATATAGTTATTGGTTTGGCGCTTTTAATGAAAAAAGGTGAAGCTAATTATTTAAAATTAACTGATAAATAAATAAAGGTTATGATAAAGAAAAATAATAAAATATATTAGAAAGGTATAATTATGTCATTAAAAGAAAATATGAAATTAACTAAAATTAAAGTAGTTTTAATATCTGGCAAATTAATTGCTGGTCATATAAATTTTTATGGATTTAATAGAGCAAGTGAATATATTAATAAAGTTTTTAATGATGATAAATTATTAAAAATTATTGATGGAATATCAGGCGGTGCTGAATATCCTTTTACTATGATTCCTATAAATAAAATTGATTATTTTAGGTTCCCAAAAAAGGATGAAATAGAGATGAGGTAATGGAAAAACCTTATATAGAAATAAGAAGAGTTGTTATTAGATGTTTAAATTGTGGCCAACACCTTGTAGAAAAAATTGCAAGATTAGATAAAAATCAAACAGAATTATATAAATATAAAGAACCGCTAATAAACCTTACTGATAAGAAGAAAAAATGTTAACATTAATATTTCCGTATTGGTTAATTCCAACAATAATTACTATAGTTTGTTATGTATATGCATTATATATTTATGATGATAATACTGAATATGGTAGAGGTATGGATAATTTACTTATGTTAATTCCAGCTTTTATAATTTCATTAATATCATGGATTGTATACGCAATATTTAAGTGAAAAAATAGAAATATCTAAATTACAATTAGAACAACTAATGATTCATAATAATTTACAATGCGTTTGTAGTTTATCATATGAAAAATCTCATAAAGAACCATGTGCATGTGGTGGACTCATGCAGCAGAATGGTTTGAAGATAAATGTGATATGGAATTTAAATTTTATCAAGAATCTTTTAAAAAATTTTATAAAGAATATTATGATATGGATATAATAATTAAGGAGAAAAAGTGAAACACGAATTTATTGAGGCAAATACTTTAGAAGATGCATGGTTTTTAACCTTGTATAGAATGATTGATGAAGGACAAGTGCATAAAATTTCAAGAGGCTCATTTGCCGGACAGAAAAGACTTGAGTTTGATTATGTAACTATACAAATTAAAAACCCTGGTAAAGGTAATTTAATTCCTAAAATTCCAGAATCATATAATATTGATAATCCAGTTGCTGATGGTTATTGTGAAGAATATAGTCAACAATATTTAATGGGACATGAATTAGCTGATAATGAAAGTTATACTTATGGTCAAAGAATAACTAAATATCCTATTACAGATCCAATAAAATTCTTTCATAGGACTGGACACGAAAATATTGTAATAAAAGATATACCAGAATTGATAAACCAAGGTATTATTTTGAAAGAAAAAAGTAATGATCATGATGAGCATTTTAATTATTTTATTAACCAGATTGAATTAATCAATTGGTTATATAATAATAAAGGTCATAGAAATAATCAAACAGTTCTTCAAATTGCACATCCGACAGATATGTTATTACAAGACCCACCATGCTTAAGACAAATACAATGTCGTGTTCAAAATGGTAAATTACACTTTTTTGTATATTTTCGCAGTTGGGATCTCTGGAACGGTTTTAGCGCAAACCTTTGTGGGATTGAAATCTTAAAACAATATATGTCAACTATGATTGGTGTAAAAAATGGAGAAATTATTGCTACATCTGGTGGACTTCATGTATATGATTATGCCTTTTCATTAGCTAAAGTATTGCGTATGAGAAATGACATTGAATTAAAAATTGGATCAAATTAAAATGCCAATTTGTGATTATGGTTGTGGACAAGAAGCTACCAATCAATTTAAAAATGGTAAATGGTGTTGTTCAAAACATCCTAAAAAATGCCAAAAATCTAGAGAAAAATTTAGTAATTTTTTAAAAGGTAAATCATCTGGAATGAAGGATAAAAAACATTCAGAAGAAACTAAAAAGAAAATGTCTGAATCACATATTGGTTTAAATATATGGACAAAAGGAACCAACCATTCAGAAGAAACTAAAAAGAAAATGTCTGGTAATATTCCTTGGAATAAAGGAAAAGTTGGAGTTTATTCTAATGAAACTATTGATAAAATAAAAAAAGCTCGTTTAAAACAAAAACCTACAATGTTTAATAAAAAACATTCTAGGAAATCTCGAAAAAGAATGAGTATATCACATAGACCAACTATTAAACAAATACAAAAAAAATATCCAATATTTGCTAAAGTTGAAGAAATGAGATATGAACCTGAAAAAGAAAATGAAAAAATAATACAAGTTCATTGTAAAAATCATCTATGTTCAAATTCAAAAGAACAAGGTGGTTGGTTTACTCCAAATCGAGATCATATATTTTATCGAGCAAGATCAATTGAAAAAGAAAATGGCAATGATGCAGCTTATTTTTATTGTTCCCAAAAATGTAAAGACATATGTCCATTATTCAATTTAATAGTAGATCCAAATAAAAAAAGTAGTGAATTATATACTCCATCTGAATATAATATTTGGAGAGAAGAAGTTCTTAAAAGAGAAGATTATCTTTGTGAGTATTGTGAAAATAAAGCTACACATGTACATCATTCA
>JAFCCM010000040.1 GCA_017610225.1 Candidatus Aenigmatarchaeota archaeon
GATCCAGTTCATACACACACATGTTTTTAAGTTCTCTTGCAGTTTTTGCTTCTAGTTGTTCACGAGTAAAATTTGCCATAATTCTAAATTCTCCTAATTTAAAGTTTTTTGATTTGATCGAAATGATTATTTTACGGTTCGAATTTTTGCATCCGAAGTCATTGTTGTAATGTCAAAATAGACTTCGGATCGCTCATGCTTATTATTAATTACAGAATTATAGAACATCCAGCACATGAGGGTTGCCACACCTAAGTTTGTAAAATATAATTGTGGCTCGGATTCTGATAGTTCTTCACATGACATTTCGTCAGGTAACTTATCATCTGGATTTGCAATCTCGGGATGATATGTACATAAGTCAGGTGTTAAATCTGCACCTCCTTTCCTAACATAAAGTTGTACATTTCCATCCGTTAATTCATTTCCACCAGAAATAATTGTAACATTATTGAGTTTTTTACAGTAATTATTTATAACCATTCTGGATTTATGATTATCTACGCATATGAATACAACATCGCCTGATTTAATAACTTCTTCTATATTAGATTCATTGATGTAGGCGTCATAAGTATCAAACTCAATATTTTGAAATTTGACTTCGAGTTCATCAACTTTAATTTCAGCTTTATTTCCCATATGAATAAAGTCTTGTCTCTCATAATTTTTTGGTTCATAAGAATCTCCATCAACTAATAATACATTTTTTTCTGTGTCGTCGGAGAAGTTAATATATCTACATACTCTTTCAACCAAAATAGATCCAACTCCTCCAAGTCCTATTATAACTATCATACGTTGTTTCCTTTAAATGCTTTCTTAAGCATTGTTTTCCATGCAGGTTCTTGTTGATGTTTTGTTGAAATAGGAATTACATCTTTATCTGGTTCTGGTATTTTATCTACACCTGATGCACCTAATTGTTTTAATGCTTCATTATTTGCTTCCTCAGATTCCGGATCAAGTAATAATCCAGAATCAATAAATTGTTGCAGTTGTAAGTCCTTTTCTTTATCATATTCAGCAATACTTCTAAAACAATATGGACAAACGTAATGATTTTCATCTGGAGATAGTGTCATCGAACAATGAGGACATTCTCTTATCTGTTGATCTGGAATTTCTTCAAACTTATCAGTAAGATCTTTTTCTTCAATGAGTTCTAAATGATTGTCAGTTTTACAATTAGGACATGTAAGTTCATCTGACTCACTGCTTATAACAAGGTTACACTTTTCGCATTTATAAAGTTCATCATCAAGAGAGTCGTCCTCTTCTAATAATAATTTTTCCTCTCTATATTTACAAGTAAAACATGGAATTATATCTTCCTGATCAAATAATGGTAATTGAAGATTTGGTGGTTCTTTAGTAGTTTCAGGAATTACAGCATGTGTTGGGGGTTTTGATCCAACTTTATGATATTGTTGCCAAGCGTGAGAATCATAATGATCACCCCAATGTCTCTGATTAAAATCTCCCCACTTGCCGTTTCGATAGCTTCTTCCAGTTAAGAATCCCGCGCCACTTCTACCGACTCCATAACCATATGTATAAACATATGCCCCCTTTTCAACTTTATTCATCCATGAATCACTTACTTTTCGTTTACTCGGGGGAACCAAAGAAACATATCGTTTATCAAATTTACGATATTTATATAAAGTAGGTTTGCTAGCCTGTTCATCAAGAACCAGTTTACCCCCAACAATTTTATATACTTTTGTTGTATAATTTGTTTCCTCTTTGTCTTCATCAATATCTTGAGTTAATTTAATTCCAGAAATATATTCCATTGGGTCAACCATGAAGCGAAAACCATTTGCAACAATGGAACCAGAAATACTAACTTCTGAAGCATTTGCATTACCAATTGTTATATGTAAACCATCAAATGTTTTTTCATCATCATCATCAACTCCTGAATGAAAGGCAGACATTGAACCATGACTATGAATATCTCCAATCATTGTATATCCTTCTATTGTGATTGAACGATTATAATCCAATGAAGCTGCTGATACTTTTTGTTGAGGTGGAATGCATTTAAACTTCTGAGTTTCCTCATTATAAAATAAGAGAACAATACATTCACCTCTATATTCTTCATACACTTGATAGAAAAACTGTATAACCTTGGCAAATGATTGTGCCGGTATTTTGGGAATATGCATTTTTGCACTTGTAGCAACGCTTTCTAATATTGATATATTATCAACTGGAGCGAGACTTTCCATTATTCCCATTTTCTTTTTGAGGAATATGCCCTCTTTTGCTACTATATAGTAAATATCATCTTTTGGTATTTCT
This sequence comes from Candidatus Aenigmatarchaeota archaeon, assembly GCA_017610225.1. Next base: position 2,314 of record JAFCCM010000040.1, read on the forward strand.
TTGTTACCATCATTTATGTGTACTTGAAACATCTATATCTCCTCGTTCGTTAATAAATGAATATTCAGATCCTTGAGAGTTCGGGATCGTTCCACCATGAAAATCATAAAATGCTTTTATTTTTCCTAACTCTGTTTGTTTACTAGGTCCTATTCTTGGATTTGGAATACAATCAAATATTGCATCTGAAATAAAATATTTATCAAATACATATGCCTCATATGATGATGAATAATAATTTAATGGTATGGCTCTAAGTGTATTAGTTAGATGTGGGATAAATAGAATATAACCATATTTATTTAGATAATCCTTTTGACCAGCAATAATATCTCCAGTTTGAAATTTTATTTTTGATAAATCTAATGAAGTATGTTGTAATGTTTTCCACCTTTTTGATTTCATAGTAATACGTTCAAATTTTTCCATTACAGTAGAATACCATAATGTACATCCATTTGAGCAAAGAACTAATGGTTCATATGGACCATCTATTATGATTGATACAATTATATTTATATCTTTTTTAGGAAATGCTGCAATACCTGCTTCCTTAGCAATGATTTTTGTTCCAACAGACAAGTTTTCAAATTTATTTGTTACTTTTCGGATTTTACCAGTTGCTATATAACCAGTAGAATTAATATATGGCTCTTCTGTCAACTTTTCATTTTTATCAATAAGTATAAATGAAATATTTCCTTTTGTTTCATCGAACTTAAATCCTGCTATACTTTTGATATTAAGTACGTCTAAAGGATTTAACCAATTAGCAACAATAACTTTGTCTCCAACTTTAAATGTTGTATCAAAGTCAGCACCTTGTATAGAAAAAGTGTCTTTATTAAGAAGACTTTTTAATGAATCAATTGATGGTACATTAAGATTATAGCGTCCACTATATAATGTACGTCCATTTTGTGCCCATACAGATGTACTTTTTGGAGCCGTACCATCACGTTCTAATGTAAATGCTTTTCTTCCAACTCTAAATATATTATCTAATTTTTTAACCTCATTCAGGTTTATAACAGGTGGTAATGCAAAAGATTGACTTAAATTAATTTTATAGTCAGAGCTTCCACTAATCCCTGATTTAAAAATTGCTAATAATGTTTGGTTCGAATCGACATCAATTGAGTCAAACTTATATATTCTTGCTGAAGATAATGGCTTATTTTCTCTCGTGCTCCTTACAACAAGATATTTAGAGTCTTCCTTAAGAGGAATTCCACATAGTTCTGGATTTTTTATATTAAACAATTTTGCTTCTATTTTGTGTGCGAGATAATAATTATTCAACATTTTTAATTCAATTATATCTTCGTTTTCACCTCTGCTTTTTCTAATGTAATGAATTTTTCTGAATGACTCAGATATACCATCTTTCATAATAAGAATATCACCCGGTTTAACAACCACTCCATTTTTAAGTGTTGCTTCTTGTACTTTTCGTTGGGCGTCTATATTTTTTGTTAAAAAATCCATTGCGTTTGATGTTAATTTAATCTGGAATTTTTTCCCTTTATAATCCATGAGAATATATTGTATATCACCACCAGACATAAAACCAGCAAACGAGTCGATGTGTGCAAAATCTCCATTGTGCATTTTAACAGTATCGCCAACATTAACATATACATTATTATATAAATATATTCCCTGACATATATCATAAAATAGTCTATGAGTTTTTTTGCTTCTTAAAGAAGGTTTTATATCTATTCCTGAATCCTGAGTCTTGTAAAATACATCTGATAGATCTTTATAACCCAATGAAGTTCTTCCTCTTATTTGCAACTCGTCTTTAATTTTGTCAATTTGACTACCAATATTAATATTAGTAGAGCCTCCATATTTAATCCAATCAGCATTATAAATAAACATGGGATTCTCACGAGACATATATTGCCATTCTAAATAACTGTTTAATATAGGCGTATTTCGATATGCAGTATAATTATATGTATAGTCAGTATTAAATTGTGCTGACCAGAAAACCATAATAATATGTTGAATTGCTGCAGATAAAGATCTTTGTCTTTTGCCTCCGTCATCTCCAAAACAAACAGTTTGATAATCGCTTATATTTGTCAATGGAATTGTACAAATATAATCTGAAAGACCTGACATTTGTGCCGGTCTTACGAAAACCTTGCCAATATGACATGAATAATATTCACTTATATAAAGTAAAAATATTACATATGGAAAAGCCAAAGATAATCTATGATCAAGTGTTTGTGCAATACTTGCTTTATATCCATAAGCTTCTAGACGTCCATCTTGTTGTAACTTAGCAACTTCACCTGCTAAACTCATTCTTAATTTGATAGTCCTTAAAGCTGGAGGTTCTTCAATTACAACAATATAACCTTTGGTTAACTCCTCTATATAACGACAATTTGGAGGTATAACCCCAACTTGATTAGATGATCCTCCATGAAGCCTCTTAATATAATCCTCTGTAAATATTGTTTTTCTTTTTATAATTGCTTCTGATTTTTTCTCTGGATTATTATCTTCAAAGTCAGAATAATATAGATGGGAATATATTTCATTTAAACGTATTTCTGATAAGCTGTTGCCAACCCCTTTTTCCATTTATTCACCTCTTAACATTTTAAGTTTAACAGCAAATTGGGTTAATACCTTTTCAGCCTTATGCTCATTAATAACCCACACTTTTCGCCTTCTTGGAGGAATAGTTTCCTCAATATTTTCTTCATTGATTCTATTCTTTTCGAGAGTATGATATACTGCAACATAAGTTTCCATATCTTCTCTTTCTAATGTAAGAAAACCAATTTCCCAGTTATATCTACCCGGAGCTTCTATTGATAAAAATACAGTTGATCCCTTTGGCGCTAACGTTGGATATTTCATATTTGGCAATTCTTGCGCCATTATTTGATCACATATTTCCCTAACCTGTTGTGTTAAATCAGCATTAGGGGTTTTTATTTCTTCTAATAGTATTTTTAATATACCCATTATTTTACCTTCTTTCCTGAAAATGGTCTAATTTTATAACGTTGCACTGGAGTTTCCATCCAATCTACTTGTTGAAAAGGTACCGATCTCCAATCTTTTTTGTCAAGATCAAAAACATGAATAATCCCGCTAGCTTGCATAATCTTTAAAATTTTACTCATGTTAAAAGATTTTGGATGTTTATTTTCTGGAATCCTTGTAAAATCCAAAGTACAATTCATTATCCTAACTGTTCCATCTGTTTTCTTTACAAATTTAACTTTTGCTTCGCCCTCATCATATAATTTTTGCCAAAACTCAATGGCACTGGCGATAAAGTCTTTATCAGCTTGTGGCATATTTTAATCCTCCCGTTTGTCTATGTGTACTAATTCTCCCTCCTCATCTCCATGTTTATCAATATGCTTGCTCATCATTAAGCATGAATGATTACAAAGTTTACAATATCTTCTTTTATCAACCCGCATTAAATCAAAATAATCTTTTGAAACTAGCATTGAATCCTTCTCAAATAGATTACTTATATGAACTGTAGGTGTGATTTCTCCTCTTATCCTGAGACATAATCTCATACTTCCATCAGCATCAATTGTGACATTATGAACTCCATCATCCAATTCACAATCAAAATTTGACGGAAGTGTATCAAACATTTTTGGTAATAATATATCTTTCATGTGTATGAGTAGACTATCATCATGCATCATTGTTATGAATGTTTGTGCAAGTTCAAGAGATGGTTTAACTAATGCATTTGGAGATGTGACATTTGAAAAATCATAATGTGGGCTTTTCGCAATATCAACAAATGTTATATCACTATATATTTCATACTCACTCAATTCTCCAACAAGTTCAAGTAATAAATGCTGATTTTCATTCATGACTGTTATCTCAGCAACTACATCTTTTACTTTACCATTTGCTTGAATTTCTTTTAATCTTTTAAATCCTTCAATACTTTTCTTTATTCGATCTTTATTTATATAACCTGAATGATTGAAGATTGGATCAACAGAGCTTGTAAATCCTTCAACATAATCAGTTTCGTGAAACAACCAATTAATCAAAGGTTGTATTTCTGGAGTATTATTGCTTATGATAGTATAATAAATTTTATTCTCATTACAATAGTTGATTATATATGGAAGATCTTTCCTTAATAATGGCTCTCCGCCGTAAAAGATGTGAAAGACATCCGGATTATGTTTTTTAAAGTTTGCTAAAGCATTAATGACAACTTCAGTTGACATTTCATTTTTTATATAATGGTCCATCTTTGGATAATTAGATGGCATGTCTTGATAGTTTTTAACAATAGCACAATAATCACATTTCAAGTTACATTTGCGAGTTAGTAACCAATTTACAATTCTAATTTGACTCATTCATAATCCTCAGTTATAATTTTTAAATATTTCAATCCAGTCAACATTTCCTTTATATTAATATTACGGTCAACATTTAGATAAATGACTTGATTCCCTGCTAATACTTGCTGTTTTGCTTCATCAAACATTTCGTTATTGCCTAATCTTCCAGACCCTCTTTTACAACCAGTGATTTTTTCAATCCAGTCAAATGGTTCACCTTTATGAAAAACTTCTAGGTGTTCTATATCATTAGGATCAAAGCATTCAACATCAAAAATGTCACGATTTTTTATTCCACAACTCTTTAAATATTGAATAATATCAGAAGGTTTTTTGGAATAATCAATAAGGATAAACGAAACAGATGAGCTATTCGTAATAAATTCAGTTTTAATTTTCATGTTACACACCTCAATGGAATTGGATATTCAAAATCAAAATTTCGTAATTCGTCTAAGTTAATAGATTCAATTTGACCTTTCGAGATGCTTAATACATTGAGAACTCCATTTTGAATAGCATTTAGTGTTGTAACTGATGGATTCGCAATAAGCAGATTTATAGCTACTTTTCTATGATATTTAGTTGGCCATTTAATGTCTTTTGGTAATGCCATATCAACCATATCTTCAAATAAGTACATTAAAATGCCTCCTTAATTAAAAGTTAATAACTCATCAGGTTCAAGTTGATCTTGATGTTGATGTGAAATTACAAATATTGACTTGCCGACTTTTAATTTATTTAATACTTTACATACATATCCAACATTATCATAATCTAAAGCATCAAATATTTCATCAAATAATAAGATATTATAACTAACATCATTTATTGCTGTTTGCAAATCTCCGAGGGTTAATATTGTTGCAATATCAACTATTCTAGTTTGACCGCCTGATAACTGAACTCTCGAATTTGCTTTGGTGTGTGTATCAACAACTCTAACCGATATTTTATCTCTGAACTCACCAGATTTTATTTCATCTAAAGTATCAAATGAAACTATATATCTTCCATTGGTAAGCATATCTAAATATTTTGAAACTTTTCTGTTCATAAAGGGAATTGCCTCATCAATTAACATAGAGGGTATTCCTGTTGGAGAAAATCCTGTTTTCCAGAATTGTAGCATTCTCATATTCTCTTCAATTCTATCTATTTCCAATTCATCAGATTTGATAGTTTCTGATAATTCCGATTCTTTTTTTATATAAGAATTGAATTGAGTTTCGTCATATGTTTGTGTCTCTTTAAAATTTATTGTATCATTTAGAGAATTAATCTTCTGATTTATTGATAAGATTATTTCGCTAACTTTTTTCAATTGTTCTAACAATGATTCTTTATTAGATTTTTCAAGAATTAATTTTTGTTGTGTTTCTTGTAATTCTTTTGTTTGCTCATTTGATTTTTGCTCGATCTTCTTTTGTTCGATTTTGACTAATTCGCTAACTTTTTTAATTGCAACTTCTACTCTATCTTGTATTTTTTTATATTCTTCTGATTCTTCTCTTTTACATATTGCAATTTCATTATCAATAGTTGCAATCATTCTATTATATTTAGATGTTTCTTCTTCTAACATATTTTGAAATTCAATTTTTTGCTTACTACATTTATTTTCTTTTTGTGATAGTATGGATATTTTCTTGTTATATGACGAAATTTTTTCAATCAATTTTTCTCTTGCTTCATCTGTTACATCTTGTTCACATGTAGGACATATTGAAATTTTTGCTTCAATTACATTTGAATTTATCTCATTTTTCCTTTCTAAGAATGATGTAATCTCAAATTTTATATTATCGGTTTCCAGATCAACTTCATGCATTTTTTGACGAAAATATGTAGAAGTTTTATTCAACTTTTGAACAGTTTCTGCTTTTTGATCTGTCATTGATTCAATATCTTTAGCACTTATATTTTTCACTTCCATTTTGGCTTTAGCTGCAGAGACTTGTATCTCTGATATTTTTGCCTGTTTTTGTTGCTCTAGTTGATCAAATGTTATTTGAAATTTTTCTGTTGAATTTTTTATAGAATTCTCAACATCCATTAGATGTTTATTTGTAGATTCAATATCAATATCTTGAGATTGTACCTCTGTAAGTTTAAGCTCCCATTCTTTCAATAATCGTTTATTATCTTCCAATGATAATTGAAGTTCTTTTACACCTTGTTCTTTTTGCTCATAAAACTTTTGTTTTATACTTTTCAGAATATTAATCTGTAGATATGCATCATCTAGAAGCCCTTGATTAATGTGTATTTGATTCGATAAATTATCATAGTTTGTTTGATCAGCTTTCAATTTTTTATCTGTTTGCTTATAGTATAATGTGTATCGCTCAAGATTTAGTATTTTTCTGAAAATTTCTTTTTTATCAGAATCTACTAAGTCTGTAAAGAAGTCTTTAACCTTTTGTCCAAACATCAAAGTATTCATAAATGCTTTTTGTGAACACAATAATTTTTCTAGTTCAGGTAACACTTCTCGATGACCTTTCATTGTGTCAACGCCATTTTTATTTATGACTACTGTATTGCCAACTCTTTTATATTTATGATAACGTGTAACTATATATTGGTCAGAATTAACTTTAAATTTTACCCAAGTTTTACAATTTTTTCCAACCACATTATTAACAACATCATCTCCTTTTGCTTTTTTAGATGTGATCCCAAACAAAGTAAAAGGGATTGCATCTAATGACATTGTTTTTCCTATGCCATTCGGACCTGTTAATAGTGTAAGTTTATCTGGTTGAAATGTATGTATCATGGGATCTATATATGGTCCATAATTTTCCATTCCTACTTCTTGAAATTTAATATCTCGCATATATCCCCCAATTATATATCTTCAACTTCGTCGAGAATTTCTTTAGAAATTTGAAGATATCTTTCTCTTTTATCTTCAGGAATCTGTTTAATATCCATGTATTTTTTAAATTTATCATCTTGGGACATTGAACTTGTAATTCCTCTATCAGTTATATCACGTTCTGTTTTATCAACGATATTAAATTCACCGCTAACTGATGTTAGATCAACTGGTTCTTTCATGATTATTTTGACATGATTGCCTGCATCTTTTGCTTCTTTGGCAGCTTTTAATGCTTCATCCACATTTGATGATAATAATTCAATTTCAATATGTTTTTTATAATCTGTGATTGGTATACTTTGAACATTCATTGTGTCCGTATCCACAACTAAAAATCTTTTTTCATCATTTTTCTCGCCCCAATCTAATTGTATTAGAGAACCAACATAATAAATAGAAATGTTTGGTCCGATTATTTCCTGTGGTTTGTGGTAATGTCCCAAAAGTGCTAGTTCATATTTTCCAACTAAATCTTTAACACTCACATCTGAAATAATACTCATTCCTGAATTAAGTACTGCTTCACTTAATCCAAAATGTGAAATTAATATTTTAGCTTTATGATCTTTGATTGCTTGTGGAAGTTTATATGAATATGGAACGAACAATATATCTTCGGGTTGTAAATGATATGTTTGATCGAATTTCACCCATCGAACATTACGAATATTTTCTAAAGATCTTAGTGCTGAAACGACTTCAACCCCTTTTCCTGAGATGTCATGATTTCCGTCAATAACTATGCATTGAAGGAAATCATAATTCTTAAAGAATTGCAACATTAAATCTTGTGCAATTGCATATATTATTGATTTGCCATGTAATGTATCTCCGCCTATTATAAGATGTCTAATCTCATGTTGTTTACAATACATAGCTACTTCAGTTAATGCTCTTCTAATACTATGTAACCTTTCTGGTAAATTTGATTCATCTTCAATTTTATCTTGACTATATCTTGAAAGATGAATATCTGCTATAAATGCAAATTTCATAATTTTTTCATACCTCCAATTTTATTTAAAGTTTTTTCTTGGGGTACAACTTCTTCCAGTGGTTTGTTAAGATATTGTTCTTGTTTTTGAGTAATATTCTCAGGATTTGTAGTAACAAGATCTATAACTGGCTTTACTGTTGCTATTAATATCCCTATAATTATAATACAAAGTACCAACTCAACTAATGTAAAACCGCGTTTATTTCTTATTCTTTGTTTCATTATTCGATCCTTTCACTAAGGTTTCAACCAAGTTATCTAAATCAATATTGTTTATTACTACATCAAGTATATCTTTTTGCTTAAGTGCTTTTATTAAATTAAATCCCTCTCCATCTATACACACATCACTTATGATAAAGTTCAAATTAGTCAATATTTGTATGAGTATTACCCATCCCCATCCATCATAGTCATAATAAGATAATACCTCTCCAGTCTTTAATCCTTCAATTAAATCTGGAATGTCTTTATATAATTGTTCATCAGTTAATATATAGTCATCATAGTCTTCTTTACACATTGTTTGTGCCTCATCAAGAATCTCATCAGATGCATAAAAATTGTTAGGGATAAATACTATATATGCTGTTGATGAACTATTTGTTACGAAATCGCTTTTCACTTTCATTTTTTTCGTTCTCCACTAGGGTGAGTATAAACTGTTTATAATCATTGCATATTGTTTTGTCTTTTACAGATTTAGTACATGTCATTACGACTAAACAATTGATACAAGGACTGTCTGGATTCATATATAATTTTTTATCATCATTCATCACGTTTAATATGGTCATCATTAACTCCAATAGCATTTAAGAACCACAACATATCAAAATTATCCATCCCAGTTGAACAACTTATAGAATCTTCGGTTTCCTCAATAATCCATGGCTGAAGAGAAATGTGAAATTCATACTTTAAGTTTGAGACAATAATTATTGCAATCTCGATATGGTCATGAATCATTTGTATCTGTATATCTGTTAAATGTTTTTTCAAAATAACAAATGAAGCTGATGAACTGTTCGTTATAAATTCTGCTCGTATTTTCATTATTTACCCCATATTAATAATTGTTTTAATTCACATCGGTTTTCACACATAGATTTTACAATACATAATTTACATGGATCATAGTCTTTTTTGTACTCTTTTTTCTCAAATAAAACTTTCATGAATTTTCCATTTAAAAACCACATTTTTGTTCCATCGACATTTATAAAAGCAGGACCTTTTTCTCTATGACATATTCCATTTAAATACCATGTTTTTTGTCCATTGGGATTTATAATAGCAGGACCTTTTTCTCTATGATATTTTCCATTTAAAGCCCACATTTTTGTTCCATCATGATAAATAACAGCTGGTCCTTTTTCTCTATGATATTTTCCATTTAAAGCCCACATTTTTGTTCCATCATGATAAATAACAGCTGGTCCTTTTTCTCTATGAAGTTTTCCATTTAAATACCAGTATTTTGTTCCATCTTCACGTATAACAGCTGGTCCTTTTTCTCTATGAAGTTCTCCATTTAAATACCATTTTTTTGTTCCATCATGATAAATAACAGCTGGTCCTTTTTCTCTATGACGTTTTCCATTTAAATACCATTCTTTTCTTCCATCTTCACGTATAACAGCTGGTCCTTTTTCTCTATGACGTTTTCCATGTCTATACCATTCTTTTGTTCCATTTGCATATATAACAGCAGGACTTTTTTCTCTATGACGTTTTCCATTTAAATACCATATTTTTGTTCCATCTTTACGTATAATAGCAGGACCTTTTTCTCTATGACGTTCTCCATTTAAACACCATGCTTTTGTTCCATCTGAGTATATTATTAATTTACTAGGCATTTTCATTCTCCAGTTCTTTAACATAAATTATTTTATAAATATAACATTATTTTCCCCGCATTAATATTTGTTTTAATTCACAACGTATTTTACACATAGATTTTACAATACATAATTCACATGGATCATAATCATTTTTATACTCTTTTTTATCAAATAAAAGTTTTGTTAATTTTCCATTTAAAAACCATATTTTTGTTCCATTGACATTTATAAAAGCAGGACCTTTTTCTCTATGACGTTTTCCATTTAAATACCATAATTTTGTTCCATCTTTACGTATAACAGCAGATCCTTTTTTTCTATGAAGTTTTCCATTTAAAAACCATTGTTTTGTTCCACTAGGGTATATAATAGCAGGACCTTTTTCTCTATGAAGTTTATTATTTAAATACCATAATTTTGTTCCATCTTTACGTATAACAGCAGGTCCTTTTACTCTATGACGTTTTCCATTTAAAAGCCATATTTTTGTTCCATTGGGGTATATAATAGCAGGACCTTTTTCTCTATGACGTTTTCCATTTAAATACCATATTTTTGTTCCATTATGATAAATAACAGCTGGTCCTTTTTCTCTATGATATTTTCCATTTAAATACCATTCTTTTGTTCCATCTTTACGTATTATTAATTCGCTAGGCATTTTTGTTCTCCAGTTCTTTAACATGAATTATCTTGTAAATATAACATTATTTGCCTCGTATTATTGTTGTTGCCATTTCTTCATCAATTATTGCTAAATTATTATTTAAGTATAATAAATATTGTATATTCCATTTTTTCTTCTCGTAGAATTGTTTTCTTCTGAAAAATGTATTTACTATATCTTTGCAACCATAATCTACCATATCAATGATAGAAGGCGTTTTTTTATTTTTTGCTGTTCTTACAACTCTTCCAGTTAATTGCTCAATATTTGATATTGGAGAAGTCATAATAATACAATCTTTCCAAGGAGCATCAATTCCATCTCTGCATTTACCTGGAGTTGCAAAAGTTATAGTGCTTTCTAACGTATCCAACTTAGCATTACCACAAAATTTTGATTTACTAGCATGTGGCATCCACTCATATAATTTGTCAATTAGTTTGATTCTTTCAGTCATACAAATTAGATGTCGATCATTTTTTAAACGCGCTAATAACCCCTTAATCACCTCTAGGAACGGTTTTGATTTGATTATTTGATTGAGGTATCGGGAACGTTGAAACTCACCGCCCCACCGTATATACGTAGCTCTCCGGGCGGTATCTATTTGATAATCTAATAAGATAACCGTGATTTTTGCATCCATGGTTCCTTCAATATCATCATCTGAAAAAACCTCTCCTAAATGATATCTAATTACATCTTCATTGCCATCATACCTATATGGAGTTGCACTCAAGCCATATGTATATTTTGATGGTATGTGAATTGAACATTCTGAGAATGTTGGAGCCCCAACTGATGTATGAACTTCATCAGCAACAAATACTCCAATATTTGCTTCATTAAGAGCTATGAGAAACTCTTTTCGTTTTCGTTTGAGTAATGATAAAAATGATTGAACAGTTGATATAATAATTGGTTTCTTTAAATCTTCCTCAAATGATTTACTTGCTAATCTTGATATATTATTATTTTGTAAATCAGTAAATGACAGAAGACGATCTCTCCATTGATCTGCTAGACTATCACGATGAACCAAAATCATACTTTTCTTTTTTCTTTCAGCAATCATATAGATTGAGATTACTGTTTTTCCAACTCCTGGTAATAATTGTATTATTCCATTCTCATTGTTTAAGAGATACTCAATTGCTCTTTTTTGAGCATCACTCCTTGGAATAATATTATGGTTAATATTTATTGATTCGCCTTCTTGTCTATGATCATGTATTATTGGATTTACTACATATTCATGGAGTGGGAAGTTCCTTGGAATTAAAAGGAACTTTTCCGACTCCACATAAAATATATTTATTGTATAATCAGATGTATTATATGCTCGCGTTCTTCTTTCTAGTTTTTCTTTAATGCGTACATACTGGTCTGTATTATTATATGTTTTTGGGATTAATAACCCAGAACGCTTTATAACATCCATTCGTTTACTCCTTAATTCTCCATATATGTTGCTTTAGATGTATCTGTTTCATATACAGTTACATAATCTATTTTAACAGGTGGTTTTAACTTTCCAGCAATATAGAGATATATTGCTTGTGACATATTTTCTGCTGTTGGCTCATAGGGTACAACTATTATTTTTAAATCTGGAAGGATCTCTTTCATTTTATCGACAACTTCTAAGTCAACAGCATTAATCATAAGAGCATGATCCATTATATCTAAATATTCCGTTACGATAGATTTTAATTGTGAAAAATCAATAATCATTCCGTCTGAATTAAGAGTCTCGCTTTTTAATCCAACAATTACTTTATAATTGTGGCCATGAATGTGCTTACAAGCTCCTAGATGTCGTGAAAGTCTATGACCCATTGAGAATGTAAATTCTTTTGAAATTTTATACATTTAAATACCTCCAAATTTATTTCTATTCCATACATCTTGAATTGGTTTTATATCAACCTCAACATCCATACCCATTATTCTATATTGTTCCGTTATAGCATGAACCATCAAATTTATATTTTTCATACAAATATTGCTTTGCAATTGTTTGTTTGGTTTATGATTTATATTATTTTGACCCATAGCGCATGATACCCAATCTGTATATCCAAGACCATTACATTTAGGACATACTTCTAAAATAGAATAGTTTGGCGATTGTATAAATTTACGTCCATGACATGTTCCGCATTCTTCATCATTTACATGTTCCATTATATTGCTCCAATACAAAACTTGTTAACTCCGCTAATTTTTTTAGATTGACTTTTACTTTATTTTCCAGTTCAGATGTATCTGTATTTACAGTCAATAATTTTCTAATTTTATATTTTTCAATTAGCATTGCAGTTATTTCTTTTTTAATACCAACTGAATTTTGAATTACATCAAAAGTAAACTCCATATCTCGACCTTCGCCAATACATTTAGCTAGTGGAGATTTAATCTTTTCAAGAAGTTTATATTCTGTAATAACTTCTTTTACGTTTGCAATTTCTTGATTCAACATTTGTTCATTCATTGTGCAAAACATATTATATGTATCAAGTAACATATTATCAACTGATTTAACTATTACTTTTTGATCTGAATCTACCATGACAATTTCAAATGAAATAAACCCGCTTAAAGCATTCTTAAATTTTGAGACGAACTCTTCAAATATTTTAGTTCTATTTCTCTCTCTTAATACTTGAAATACAATCTCAGTTTTAGTTGATGATAGATCTGTATATCCGATCATATTGTCATTTAACTCTCTTGCAAACTTATTTAATAGAGATTCAAACCTTTTTCCTGGAGGCCATGATCTCAATGTTATAGAACTCTTTCTTGGATTAACTTCAATAATCCCTTCTACTTCGATCTTAGCTTGTCCAGTTGTAAGCAATTGTTCTAAATCCTCAGGTTTTGATATAATATTACAATCTGTTAATGGAGCAATTATTGGTTTTCTTTTACGAGCCCCTAATAACCACAACAATCTTTTATACAAATCTTTAATTTCATAACAAGGAATATATGTTCTATAGCCAAATCCCACGCCCTGAGTATAGTCTTTACCTAATAAACAAATAGGAAACATAGTTGGTAAATAAAACGGTTCCTTATCACCCAATTCAGTATCTACAAATGGTACATGTTTGATATATTTAAATGCTAATTCAAGTGTATCTGCTTTGAGTTTACATTCAGTGTATCTTGGAGCTGCCGCACCTACTGGTTCTGCTCCAACATTTGTACCAAAATTGCCTTGCCCATCTAAGAATCCTTGTCTTACTAATTGAACGATAGTTCCATAGCATTCGCCATGAGGATGATAGTGGCCAGTTGTATGTGAATCAACTTGTCTTGATTTTTTCCATCCTGTTCTTGCAATCTTATATGCTGAAAACAATACCCTTCGTTCAACAGGTTTTAAACCATCAATGTCCATTGGGAAATTTCTATAGTTTGAATATTGCCCATAATCTTTGTAGAGAAGAGGTAAAAGTTTATCCATTAATTTTTTTCTCCTGACATTTTTTAGCAATAGAAAAACCGGAACAGTCTCCAGTATGTATTTGTATATGACATGCTTGACATAATATTATTCCATTATCTGGATCCAAAGAAAAGATTGGATACAATTTTTTTGATTTTTCGTGATGAACGTAAATGGATGAAGTTAATATTTTTTCACATTTTTCACAAAAATTATAATTGTATTGGTTTATTTGTCTTAAAATTACTTCGCTTTTAAATATTATATATTCACTTTGTGTATAAGGTATTTCATCATTATCATTTAAAAAATCTAAATAATTATTAGGGTTTGCTCTATACAATGGACATTGTTGTTTACATTCATCAGAACAATAAAAGTTTCTTCCACCGCTTCCATGTTCTAGCGCTTCTATTCTCCACTCCAATTGTCTACTTGATGGTGTAAACCATCCATTGTTTTCTTTTGAATTATTACATTCATGATTTTTACAATGAACCTGAATTTCTTTTTTATCTGGTTTATCTGGATTATATCTAAGATTTTCTATATCAGAAAATATTGGATATTTGTGCAATAGTCCTTCTATAGTTCTTTTATTTTTTTTATTATAGTTTAGTGCTCGTTCACTCCATACTTTTCGATTGTTATCATTCCAGAATTTTTTATGCGAGTCAATTCTTTTTTGTTTTTGTTTTTCATTTTCATTCCTATAATAGATAATTACATAATTTCTTATTTTATCACGTTTATTATTTATATGACCTATGCAACTTTGAAATTTTGAACTACAGCAAAATTTTCCATTTTTAAATTGGTATTTAGCTTGTTTCCCACAACCATAGTCACATAGGGTCATTGATCTTATAGCCATACTCTTTTAGCAACTCCTCTGTCTTCATTAATTGGTCAGGTAACATGATTGGGAATTTTGGAGTTCCGTATAGTTCTATACATTCTTCTATACTATATCCTTGTAGAACTTTAATAGGATCAACTAAAAAATCTATACCTGATTGATACATCAGAACTTTTTCTCTGCCAGGATCAAACATATAAGAATAATCTGTCACTCGACTATCTGCCCAAGGATGATGCCATTTATCTCCTCGATCTGCAATAACACTATCTTTTGATGATAATAATTCCAATGTAAGTTCTTCAAACATTGTTTGATTGATTTGGATCAGAATATCAAGAGGAATATGCCAAACGTCGCCCTCTTTAAAAATACTTCCTAACCATTCTGCATCCGGTCCGATACCTACGTAAAAATCTGCTTTTGTACCCATGATGATAACTCCTGTGTTAAATGTCACCATTCTCAGTTATTTTCTCATTTTCATAAGAAGCCAATAATCTGCGTCTTATTTCTTCCGCTGCTTCATTCAATTCACCCAGAAAATTTTTATAATTATTGTAGCTGGGTGTTATGTGATATTTTGCAAACTTATATAAAATATAATTTAAATCTCCATTTGCTTCAACTCCAGCTTCAACCATAGATTCTACTACCAAATCCATTGCTAAGCGTTT
>JAFCCM010000109.1 GCA_017610225.1 Candidatus Aenigmatarchaeota archaeon
TCACCAACTTGATTATGAACTTGATCACAAACTTGATTATGGACTTGATACCAAACTTTAATATAAACTTGACTCCTAACTTGATTGTTAACTCGAATACAAACTTGATTCCAAACTTGTTTATTTATTAATTCCATTTATTTCCTCTTGAAGTTGGCTCTCAACTTGATTAATAATTTGGTCATAAATTTGATTATTAACTTGTCTCTTAATTAGATCACCAACTTGATTACTAACTTGATTATGAATTTGATTATGAATTTGATTATAAATTTTAATATTTATTAATTTCATTTAGTTCCTCTTGAAGTTGGAGCTTAACTTGATTATAAACTTGATTATGAACTTGTATATAAACTTGATTCCAAACTTGATGATTAACTTGATTATGAACTTGATAACGAACTTGATTACGAACTTGATCACGAACTTGATTACCTACTTGATTATAAACTTGATTACGAACTTGATTACGAACTTGATTATTTATTGATTCCATTTAGTTCCTTTTATTTTCTCATTGATAGTCTTCAAGCCCGACTAATCTGCAAGCACATCTGTGAGAACAAACTGGGAACCTTCCTTGCATAACAATTTCATTTTCTGGAATTGATATTCCACATTCTTCACAATCCACGAACCCATTAAATTCTTCATAAAATTCCGATATCCCTCCAGATGGGAATTGTTTTTTTGTAGGATCTATTATATTACCATTCTCATCAACACACCAAAAATGCTCCTCTTTAGTATTCCATATTGGTTCATGATAATACCCACGTACTAAAATCAATTTAGAATTTCCTTTTATCAATTTTTCACACTCTTTTTTGCATCCCCCTCGATACTTACTGTAATTTGTTTCCATTATACTCCTCTCCTATAAAGCAGCTAGTTCCTCTTGTAATTTTCCATTAACTTGATTCCAAACTTGATTCCAAACTTGTTTATGAACTTGACTACCAACTTGATTATTAACTTGATCCCAAATCTTATCCCTAACTTGATTACTAACTTGATCACCAACTTGATTATGAACTTGATTCCAAACTTGTTTATGAACTTGACTACCAACTTGTTCTATAACTTGATTATTTATTGATTCCATCTAGTTCCTCCTGAATTTGATTTTTAATTTGATCACCAACTTGATTCTCAACTTGATTCCAAATTTGATTACGAACTTGTTTATAAACTTGATTCTCAACTTGATTACGAACTTGTTTATAAACTTGATTACGAACTTGATTATGAACTTGATAATGAACTTGATTATCAACTTGATTACGAACTTGATTATTTATTGATTCCATTTAGTTCCTCCCGAAGTTGGCTCTCAACTTGATTACCAACTTGATTACGAACTCGATCCCAAACTTGATTATGAACTTGATTAATAACTTGATTATCAACATAATTACAAACTTGATTACCAACTTGATTACAAACTTGATTACGAACTTGATTCCAAACTTGATTATTTATTGATAGCATTTATTTCTTCCTGGAGTTGGAGCTCAACTTGATTACCTACTCGATTACAAACTTGATAAACTTGATTAAAAACTTGATAACGACTTTTATTATGAATTTGAGCTCCAACTTGAGCTCCAACTTGTCTACTAACTTTATTAAAAATTTGATTATGAACTTGATAACGAACTTGATTATTAATTAATTCCATCTAGTTCCTCTTGAAGTTGGTTCTCAATTTGACAACGAGCAAGAGTCCCTACTTGACGATAAATTTGATTATAAATTTGATTAACATGACTCCAAACTTGATGACTAGCTTGATCTGCAACTTGTTTCCTAACTTGGTTCTTAATTATAATTATATTAAACATTGATTTCATCCAATTCCTCCCGAAGTTGAAGCTCAATTTGATCGTGAACTTGATCACTAACTTGATCACGAACTTGGTAGTGAACTTGATTATGAACTTGGTAGTGAACTTGATTCCAAACTTGATTCCAAACTTGCTTACAAACTTGACTATGAATTTGATTATTTATTGATTTCATCTAGTTCCTCCAGAAGTTGACTCTTAACTTGATTCCAAACTTGATTACCAACTCGACTACTAATTTGTTCCAAAACTTGATTAAGAACTTGATTACAAAATTGATTACCAACTTGATTAATAACTTGCTTCCAAACTTGATTACGAACTTGATCACCAACTTGATTATAAACTTGATTATTTATTGATTTCATCTAATTCCTCTTGAAGTTGGAGCTTAACTTGATCGTAAACTTGTCTCCTAATTAGATTACTAACTTGATTCCAAACTTGATTATCAATTTGATTCCAAACTTGATTATTAACTTGATTACGAACTTGATTATAAACTTGATTACGAACTTGATTATAAACTTGATTTTCAACTTGATTATAAACTTGATTATTTATTGATTCCATTTAGTTCCTCCTGAAGTTGATTATAAATTTGATTACCAACGTGATTATAAATTTGATCCTCTAATTGATTACCAACTTGATTACGAACTTGATTATGAACTTGATTCCAAACTTGAATTCTAACTTGAATTCCAACTTGATTACAAACTTGATCACCAACTTGATTATAAACTTGATTATTTATTGATTCCATCTAGTTCCTCTTGAAGTTGGAGCTTAACTTGGGTTCCAAATTGATCCTCAATTTGAATTCGAACTTGGGCACCCACCTGACGCCAAATTTGAAGATTAACTTGGTTTGTAATATGACTCTGGATTTGGTTTACAATATGGTCATCAACTTGATTAATTATTGAATTCATTTATTTCTTCCTGGAGTTGGAGCTCAACTTGATTACCTACTCGATTACGAACTTGATAAACTTGATTAAAAACTTGATAACGAATTTTATTATGAATTTGGTTATTAACTTGAGCTCCAACTTGTCTACTAACTTTATTAAAAATTTGATTATGAACTTGAATATAAACTTGATTCCAAACTTGAGGATAAATTTGAACTTGACTATTTATTAAGTTCATTTAGTTCCTCTTGGAGTTGGAGCTTAACTTGATTACCAACTTGATTATCTATTTGATTACGTACTTGATTAAAAACTTGATAACGAACTTGATCATCAACTTGATTATCTATTTGATTACAAACTTGATTATGAACTTGAGCTCTAACTTGAATTCCAACTTGATTATAAACTAAATTCATAACTTGCTTATTTATTGATACCATCTAGTTCCTCCTGGATCCGATCCCTACAAATATCAAATACCCCCCATTCAAGCCCTCCTTCTGTAAACCCTATGCTATCATTAACTTGAAACGTTATATGCTTCTCAACATTATCCCAAATCGTATATAGACAAGGCATCATTATATCAAATCTTACATTACTCTTTGTTATAATCATTAATCACTTCCTTTCGTAATTTGATAAATACCAATTCTTAAAACCCACCCATATATTATGGACAACAGCATCTTCATAATTTCCATATTTGTCTTTCTCAAATGTAGATGGGCCATCAAATGCTTCATATATTTCTCTAATTTTTTTATTATCTTCCATTATACTCTCCTGTTATTTATTCTTTTTATCCCATATCCCATAAACATTATGCGTCCAGCCATTTATGTGCCCTTTATTGTTTCCAATTAAATACCCCTTAATATCTGAAACACCGTATATTTTATGTACATAAATATTACCTCTTACTTTACACAAAACTACATCTCCTTTCTTATATAACTCTTGTCTTATCAAATGTACAATAGACCCACTTTTTATCAAAGGCATCATAGAATT
>JAFCCM010000110.1 GCA_017610225.1 Candidatus Aenigmatarchaeota archaeon
GAGTTTTATTTTTTTGTATTTAACTTTTGGTAATGATTTTATAACAAATTCAAGTCCTTTTCTATCAAATGGATTTCCAACAAAGAGAATCAAAGTGTCTTTTAAATCTATTCCATGTTTCTTGAAAATCTGGTTTCTGAATTTTCTTTTGTTTGGGTTAAAAAAATCCAGATTGGCCCCACTATAAACAACATTTATTTTTTTTGATGGTATGTCATATAAATCCTCAATTTCTTTTTTGACAATATCAGAAATTGCTATTACCTGTTTACATCTTCTTAGGTTGTAACCTTCCATAGGTGGAGATTGCTATTACCTGTTTACATCTTCTTAGGTTGTAACCTTCCATAGGTGGAGAAAAAATGTCTTGCCCTCTCAGTCTAAATTCTCTTAATTTCAAACCAATCTTCTTTTCACTTTTTCCAAATTTATTTTTCTTCCTCTCTCCAGCCCACCTTTTGTAAACAAACTGCATCTCGCAAATATCTGGCGAAAAATAACGTGTTGCTTGTGATAGAGTGACATCAAATTTATAAAACTTCAAAAGAATTGAAGTGATAAGTAAAAAAGATATTTCTTGTATGAAAAAAATATTAGTAATCTTTGGAATTTTATGAATAATTACCCTTTCATCCAAATCATCCCAATCACTTGTGAATATATGAACTTCGTGACCTTTATCACAAAAATATTTTGATATCTCTATGACATATCTTGAAGCTTTGAAATTTCTACAATGTCTGATAATTATCCCTATTCTCATGAAATCATATTTTAATATCTTGGAAAATAATTATTAAAAAGGTGTGTTTATCGGAAAAAAACCAAAAATAGGAATAGATAAAAATCCAAATAGTAATGCTGACGTAATTCGTGATTTAAACAAGTTACCGTTACCCATTCAAGAAAAATGAATTCGATATTGTATATGCTACTCATGTAATAGAACACTTAAGAAAACCATTTAAGATTTTAAAAGAAGTGGAAAGAATACTCAAACCTGGGGGAAAGTTTATTGTTAGAGTCCCACATTTTTCATGTGTTAACGCTTATGGGAACCCTGATCACAAACATTATTATGCATGTGAAAGTTTTATTGATTTAGAAAGGCACACAAATTTCAAGATTGAAAAATTAAAAATGAATTATTGTTCAAAAAAATAATAAGCGGTTTCTTTTCTTTTTTTGCAAATCTGAATACTAGGTTCTGTGAGAGATTCTGGTGCTATTGGATTGGCGGTTTTTCTGAGATACATGTAGAATATATTTTAGAGAAATAATCAATTTTTTTCTAGCATTTTTTTCATCATGCTTCCTAATTTATTTTTATCTTCTGACATGATCATATAATTTTTAGTTTTAGAGCATAATTTTTCTAAAATCTTCAAACGTTTTTCAAACATCATAGGTATATCAAAATCAAAATATGAAGAGTATGCAAATAACAGAAATCTTGGATCAGAAAAAGCTCCATGATACATTGATTGGTTCATGAGAAAACTGACTGTTTCTTTTTTTGTCAATTTTTTTACAGCATCTCCTTCTCTTCGAATAGCAAATATATACTTTGGCTTTACAGTCTTGGTTTTAGGTTTAATATCAAACCTCTCCTCGTAACCAACTATTTTTTTTAGAAATCTATTGAAATAAGGTATGTATGAAAGTTGCCTATGTAATGGAAATTTAAACCCAGTAAATTTTCTTATAGTTCTTGGATATGCATAAAATTTTTCTCCATCGGTTATTGTTATATCATCTGAAAGAAGTTGTTTATCAAGTATTGACGCTGTTGTAGTTTTTCCAGACTTATCCCAACCTGTTGTTATAATACCATCTCCATTAATATTTACACAAGCAGCATGTACCATGAGTTTATTTTTTTGAAGGAATTTGATTTGTAAGATATTCTGAATAATATGTTTTGTTCCCAAAAGTCTGTGATATAAATCCGTAAATTTGATTATAGTTTCATCCTCCAAATCACTTAATGAAAATTTACATGGAATAGAAAATGAATATCTGTGTAACATTGATTTTGACTTTGTTAAAGTATATGGCGGAGCTCTCATTCTATATCCTTTTTCTGATATATCTTTTACCTTAAATATTCTAAGATCAGGCTTGGATATTTTTTTAACTGAAAAATATTTTGGTATAGATTCTCCAAAAAATTTTACATCAAAATTAGTCTGTAATTTTAAGCCATGAATATTGTAATTGAAAAGTTCTGATTTTTGTTTTTTCATTTAATTCACAAATATAGTGTTTTTTAAGTTTAAATTAAATAAGTATTTAACAAAATTTAAAGTGTTTTCATGAAACTTGCATTAGTTAGTGTATTTGAAGATGAAAAACATCCCCCAATGGGTTTGGTTTCAATAGCAACATATCTAAAAAAATATCTGGGTTTTGACAATACCACAATAGTTGATGCCACATGGGTAAATGTTTACAAAGACATTTTCAAGGAAGATTTTGATATTGTAGGAATATCTGCAATGACAGCATATTATGACAGAGCTGTTGAAATTGCTAGACTAGTCAAAAAGAAGAAAAATATTCCTATTATCATGGGTGGGATACATATCTCAACACTCCCAAACTGCCTAACAAAAGATATGGATATAGGTGTTGTTGGGGAAGGAGAAGAAACTGCGCTAGAATTGATAAAACTTTATAAAAAAGAAGGTAAATTTGATCCAAAAAAATTAAGAAAAATAAAAGGTCTTGTGTATTGGGACAAGAATAAACTAGTTATCACTGAAAGAAGGGAATTAATAAAAAATCTTGATGAAGTTCCGATAAAGGATATTTCATTTCTTGACAAAAGATATTTTGTAAAAAGATGGGTAAGTTGGAATGAGAAGGATGGGAAAGAAGTATTGTTAATGACTGAAAGAGGCTGCCCATACAATTGTGTTTTCTGTAGTACAAAATTCTTTTGGAAAAGAGTTCGTTATCATTCTCTAGATTATGTGATAAAAGAAATCAAGCAAAGAGTAGAACAGGGTATAGATCATTTTCAGATAACTGATGATACTTTTGTTATAAACAAAAACAGACTTGAAAAATTAGCAAAACTTCTTGAAAAAGAGGGATTAAAAGGTAAGATAGCCTTCTCATGTCAACCAAGAGCAAATTTAATGGATGATGATATGATGAAAATACTGAAAGATTTAAACATCAAATCAATGAATTTTGGTTTTGAAAGCGGTAGTGAAAGAATGCTCAAATGGCTCAAAGGTGGAAATGTAACTGTTGAGGATAATAAAAAAGCGTGTCTACTTGGAAAAAAATACGGAATAAAAGTTTATGGGAGTTTTATTTTTGGTTCTCCTGGAGAAACAATAGAAGATATGAAAAAGACATTAGAATTAATTGAGTTTCTGTATGATAATGGAGCATATAAGCTCTGGCATTTTGTAATGACACCATTTCCTGGGACATTGATATGGGAAATAGCTAAAAAGAGAAAAAAAGTGTCTGATGATATGGACTGGAAATTACTAAGGCATGAAAATTATGAGATTCCTTTGCTGCTTGATGATACAATACGATTAGAAGAATTTCAAAAAATCTATTTCAAAGCGAGAACTATTTGTGATAAAAATTGGATGGGGAAAAAAGGGTGGTTGGAGGAAACGATTCTACATGATCCCAAAAGACTTATTAGAAAATCTGTGGAAGATCCAAAAAGAGCATTGAATGCAATTAAAGTAATTTTGAAAAAGAGATTTACAGGAAGATAACTAAATCATTCTGACAAAATTCTCGATTATTTCTGGTATCATTGGTTTGGGAAACGACTTACTGTTCATTTTTTTGATTTTTCTAATTTTATCATCAAGTTCATTGATTTCATATACAGCAAGAATTTTTCCTTGTTTCTCCAACTCTTCTGTTATCTCAACCTGATGATCATTAATGTGCTCATTATATTTTTTCAATCTTGGAACGACTATCAGTGATTTTTTATTTTCAAGTGCAAGCATTATAGAACCAGCTCCACCATGAGAAATCACTATTGTTGATTCTTTTGTTAATTTTTCTACTTCTTCATAAGGTTTGAATCTGAAATGTTTGAAATTCTTTGGTGTATATTCACAATTACCTATCTGTGCAATCACTTTTTCTTTAATTTTTCTTTTTTTGACAAGTTCATCTATTCCAAGAATTAATCTGTCAAATTGGTGAGTATCTGTCCCAACAGTAACAAATATCATATCAATAAACCTCCATACACGCCATTAGGATAAAATTCTTTGAGTTTTTTCCACTGGTAAATAAACAAATCTGAAATTGGATAAACTAATTTTCCTGAAACTGATGGATCTTGTGTTCTACAAAAACTCTCTATAAAAATTATCTTTGAGCCAAGTAATTTTCCTAGATAACATATTGGAACCGCAACTCCTGCTCCAGTTGAAATAATTACTTCTGGTTTTTCTTTTCTAAGTATGTTGAAGGATTGAATAATGTTTTTAATCAATTTAACTGGATTTCTTTTAGGGTCAACAATAAAATGGACCTTTTCTTTCTTAGCAAGACTTATACTATTTGGTCTTTTAAATGTAACAAAAAAATGATTGTATTTTTTGTAAAAACTCTCAATAAATGAGATTTCTTTTAGATGCCCGCCACCACTTGCTACAAGACAAACCTTCATGTTTAATTCTTAGTTTTGAAAGAATTAGAAACTACCTATTTAGAAAACCCCTAAAGAAAAACTATAAAAAATAATACTGAAAAAATTACCTGCATCAATATCAACATTAATGTTACCTGTTTTTCTGTCATCGGTCTTATATTCATTATTATATGTGTCCAGGAATATATTTTCTTCCCATAAGGAGGGTCT
>JAFCCM010000111.1 GCA_017610225.1 Candidatus Aenigmatarchaeota archaeon
TAAATTAAATGTATAAAATATCGAAAGAATTTTCATTCGCAATGGGGCACAGACTTTCGCTTCATCTTGGAAATTGTAAACATATTCATGGCCATAATTATAAAGTGATCGTTGGGATAAAAAGTGAAAATCTAAATGACAATGGAATGGTTATGGATTTTTCAGATTTGAAAAAAATAGTATCTAAATATTTAGACACTTTGGATCATGCTCTTATGGTTAATGATAGTGATGATGATATGATTAGTAAAATATTAGATGTGATTCCAGAATTAAAAGTTGTGTTTATTCCTTATGAACCAACAGCGGAAAATATGGCAAGAGACATATATTATTGCGTTAAATCGGACATTCCCCATCACATTCAAGTGGATTATGTAACAATTTATGAAACAGATACATCTAAAGCAACATTTATGGATGATTAAATTATGGAAATAATTAAACGCTCTGGATTATTAATACCGAAAACATACTATAATACAGAGCAGTACGTTCGTATCAAGGAACATCTTCAACGAAGATCAAAACAATATAACACATCTGATTACATAACAAACATATTTTACGTGGAGTCGGAAAAGTTTCTTTTAATACCAAGGAACTTTCCACTCCACGAATTTGTTATGAATCCAATAATTCACGACCATAGGCATGAGGGAACACCAATAAATATTACCCATAACATTATTCCAAGAAGTGAATCACAAAAAAGAGCAATTGAATATTTAATGAATAACGAAGGTGGAATACTACAACTAGCACCAGGCGTAGGAAAAACAGTCATTACAATTTATATGATTGCAGAAAGAAAAAGAAAAAGTTTGGTGTTAGTTCATCGTGATAGTCTTGCAGATCAATGGCGAGATCGATTTCTTGAATTTACCGATTTACAAAATAACAACATAGCAAGACTAACAAGCAAAACATTTGAAGAAGATTTGAATAAACCAATAATCACAGCAACAGTTCAAACATTTTTATCATTGCTTAAGAGACATAGGAGAGAGTTTTTAATAGCTTTGAATGAAGCAAATATTGGGATATTTGTAGGAGATGAAGTTCATACAACAGTCGGAGCTCCAACATTTTCAGAATGTTCAATTCACATGCCATCAAAATATGCTTATGGTTTAAGTGCAACTCCATATAGGTATGATGGGAATGGAGATATAATTGAATATCATCTAGGATCGATATTTAAAGACGATGATACAGAAGGTACAATGGATGCAAAAATCACAGTTATCCTATTGGATTACCAAATAGATACCGCCGGCAGAGCGAGGTATATACGGTGGGGAGGTGATTTTCAACGATCCCGATACCTGAATCAAGTAACAAAGTCTAAACCCTTCCTAGAGGTGATTAAGGGGTTATTAGCACAACTTAAGAATGATAGAAATATCATTTGTATGACTGAAAGAATCAAATTAATTGACCTGTTATATGACTGGATGCCTCATGAAAGCAAATCAAAATTTTGTGGTAGTGCCAAAGCAGATACATTGGAAAGCAAAATAACTTTCACAACACCAGGAAAGTGTAGAGATGGTATTGATGCACCTTGGAAAGATTGTGTTATCATGACTTCGCCAATATCAAATGTTGAGCAATTAACAGGGAGAGTAACAAGGATAGATGATGGAAAGAAACTCCCTTCAATTATTGATATGGTAGATTACGGATGCCGTGATATAGCAGATACATTTTTCAGAAGAAGACAGTTTTATAACGACAAGG
The DNA here is from genome assembly GCA_017610225.1 of Candidatus Aenigmatarchaeota archaeon. Next base: position 1,744 of record JAFCCM010000111.1, read on the forward strand.
GATGGGATATACAATATTCAATATATCTTAATAACAATCTATCAATGATTGATGAGGAAATGGCAATAACAATAATAAAAGGAGACAAATGAAAATAAACACAGATTTTATAACAAATAGTTCGTCAGCTTCATTTGTCATATTGAAAAGAAATTTATCTGATATACAAATACAGATGATTCATAATCATATTGAAGTTGCTATGATAATTGCGGAAGAGGATGGATATGGTATATATAATGTTCCGTGGGGAATAAATGAAACTCCAACAGAAATAGGAGGTCATACAGGAATGGATAATTTTGATATGTCATGGTTTCTTGATGCAATTGGAATTGACGAGGAGTATATTGATTATGTACACCATGGATGAATCAATCAGAAGATTATCTTCACATCCAAACAGTCCATGTCTTGAATGTTTAGTCAAAATGACATGCACTAGATCAATGAAAGACAAGTCAGTTTGTGATGATTATAAACAATATATACTCAAGCTAGTGGAGATTGAAAAATGCAAATCCAAGGGGACTTCGTAACAAACAGTTCATCAACTGGATATATAATATTTGTCCCGGATAGTTATTATGCAAGAGATTCTGCTATTCAAATAGCAATAACTCAGACTATGAAAGATATGTATGATGAACCAATTGAGTTGACAGAAAAACAGATAAAAATTAAAATTCCAGAAGTCATTGAATCTATGAAAACCGGCGAAGTATATTATTATTATGATGATACGGATTATGATGACGTAATATGGTTAATATGCCTTCAATTATTTGAAGCCGAAGATTTCGTTGTGGGTGGATTTGAAATAGGTTCAGAAGGAAACACATGCATGACAGGTGTTAACCAAAAAAGTATAACCGATGTATTGATAAATCATGTTGATTTAGATGATATGGTAAAAACTCTAATAAAAGGAGTAAACGATGAAAAACAGAATACGGAATAAGCGTGGGTTTACATTACTTGAGTTGATGATTGTTATTACAATCATAGGAATATTGGCTGCAATAGCAATGCCACAATTTGCAAAATATCGTGAGAGACGTGAACAACTTCTACATGAGGAGATTATTACTCAAGAACAAGAGCAAATTGACAGTCCAGTTATAGCAGACCCAATGCCATCAACTCCCTCAAACGGAATGGATAAATTATGAAATTTGCATATACAGCTGACATTCATCTGTCTCGATACAGTCAAGATAAAGTCGAGGATGAATCAAATCTGCCGGAACGATTGTATAGCATTAGAAGAGCTTTGATTGAAGTAGCTGAATATTGTATTGCTAATGGCATTGGTTATATTATAATTGGCGGCGATACACTTCATGGCAAATCAGTAATATACGCAATCGCTCAGGAGTTGATGTTGGACTACTTTAGCGATTACAAAAAAATTCAATTTATAGTAATTGATGGTAATCATGATTTATCAGGTAAGGGCAAAAGAGTTGTCTCAGCATTAAGACCTTTAAAAAATGTTCCGAATGTTGATTGGGTACGATTTGATACAACATTACATTGGGAATCTGAAGATATATTATTCGTTCCATATTCATATGATCTTGCTCAAGTGATCAAAGAAAATAAAGCTAAAATATTAATATCACATTTTGGATTGAGTGAAGGAATGCTTAATTCAGGCATGAGTATTATTTCGGATGTGAGCATTAAGGATTTGGTTGGAAGATATGAATGTGTTCTGTTGGGACATTATCACAGACCTCAAGAAATAATCAGACCAGATATATCAATTTATTATGTTGGCTCATTGATACAATTGGATTGGGGTGAAAAGGGAGATGAAAAAAGATTTCTCGTGGTAGATACAGATACAATGGACATTCAAAGCATTCCAATCACAGAATATAAAAAACACATTGAGATTGAATTATTATCATCA
>JAFCCM010000041.1 GCA_017610225.1 Candidatus Aenigmatarchaeota archaeon
ATTTAAATGAACCTTTTTTATTCGTATATTTTTCCGAAAACTCACTATTTGTACAGGATTATAATAGACTAAAATTAAAAAGGATTGATTTTAGACATGCAGTTATTCCAGTTACAAAAATACCTGTTACACGATTAACTCCAGACATAAGAGCTGCATATAAACAAATTGGAATGTTATCTTATTCCTCAAATATGAAATTTCCAAATAATAAAAATTTGGTTGTTGATACTTCATTTTTTACGCAGAATGTTGATAAGATATATAAACCAAATACATATCGTCAACGAGCAGGTTATTTAATTCAGAATCTCCTAACAAAAGCATTTCAAATGTTTCCTGATAATTATAAAAAGATTTTGGTATATTCTGTTGATACAACAAAACCAGCAAATAATTTCATTAATAAAAAAGTATTTCCCATCATTAAACAATTGAAAGCCAAAGAAATTGTTTTTGATGATATGTTATTTATAACTCTTGATGAATCATCTGCAAGATATAGAATGCTTATAAGTGAAAAAGATTATAAATTTTCAAGAGTTCTACAATATTTACGAAAAATAAAAATCAAAACTACAGAACAAGAACAAGAAGAAGATGTCAATATAGCAACAACTATAGTAATGAAATTGGTTACACTAAATCTTGATAAACCGGATGTTATAAGAAATGCTATTAAAAACTATTTATCTAAAAATCCTAAAGCAGCAGGAAAGATTGAAGCAGGAGAATTATCAGATGAAGAAATAAAACGCTTAACTGTTGCTTCTATTCTATATGGTGCAAATGGTGATCTTGAAAAAGCAAATAGACTATCAAAATTAATTCCACAAAAGAATGTAACTTCTGCAATTAAGAAAATAAGTAAACAATACGAAGATGATTTATTGAAAAAACAAGAAAGTGTTAATGCCAATCCTTCTATTATTTCACAAAATCAAAGTGTACCGCAAAGAGTTGAAGGGAAAACTCCAGAGCATATATTTGATAAAAGACGAATTGACTTTGAAACAAATCTTAAAAAAGATATGATTAGTGCATTTAAAGTTCTTGAAGCAAGGGATATACCTTTAAAATTTGATTCGATAACAATAAAAAATAAACTTCAAAGAGCAGGAGAACTGTCAAAATCAGATGAAGCTCTTATATTAATTAAATTAAAAGATGGCCGTGGAAAGATTCAAGAAGTGACTATCATTATACCAAAGATTGATCCTAATACAGGCACCTTTAGAGTGAATGGTAAAAAGAAATGCTTAATCAATCAAATTGTATTGAATCCGATTAGTTTTCCAAAAGAATATGATTCTAAATTTGAAAGTTCATATTCGATGTTTCATATTTATAGTAAGAGAACTAAGCGTTTAAAATATCTTGAAGTATATATGGGATCATTCAGATTACCATTAATGATTTTACTTTCATACAGTTTTGGATTTGACAAAACTATAAAACAATATGATTTAAAATATAAAATTGTTAAAGAAAAACCAACAAAAGAGGAATATTTTACAGAAATTCCTAGTTCATATCTAGTTTTTGAAAATGTAAATACTGACTTGAAAAAAGAATTGGTATCATCATTTATTAATGCAAAGGTTAACAATTATCCAGTAGATAAAGAATTTTTAACAAAAGATTACTTTAATGATTTTATTATTAAAACAACCGGTCGAGTTGATTCAACATATTTGATTACAAATAATTTACAGAATATCGTTGATCCAATTGTAAGACAAGTATTAATAAATCAACAATTGCCATTTGAACTCCCATTAATTATGCAATATATGGCAACTAAATGTGTAATTGGTTATGTACAAGATCGAAATGATCTGACAAATCAACGTATTAGAAACTCAGAAGTTTTAGTTCATTTAGCTCAAAAACAACTATTAAAAGCATATACTGAATATCGTGAGCAAGTTTTAGCTGGTAATAAAGATGCTATTTTGAATATCCCAGAAGGCGGCGTACTTAGTCAATTTACAAATCTTGAAATTGTGCAAGACATGGAATATGCAAATCCAATGGAAGAAATGGCCACAATTACAAAAGTTTCTCCTGTTGGAAAAACAGTTGGAGGCATCCCAGATAAACAAGCTGTACAGTTAGATGCTAGAAATGTTCATCCAACATATTATGGAAATATCGATCCACTAGATACAGCAGAAGGTGCTAATATTGGTATTACCCAACAATTAACCGTAGATGCATATATTACTTCTGCTCGTGGTCTTTTTGGACAAAAAGCTATGAATAATAAAGAAAAATCTGGAATTCTTTCAACGTCAGCTTCAATGATTCCTTTCATTGAAAATAATGAAGGTGCAAGAATTATTATGTCCACGAACCAAGCAAAACAGATGTTACCTCTTAAAAATCCTGAAGTACCAATATGCCAATCAGGATATGAATCTTTGCTAACAAATGTTTTATCTGATAGTTTTATAAAGAGATCACCTTGCAAAGGAAAGATTACATCAGTTACATCTGACTATATCGAAGTTATTTGTACTAATGGCAAAAAGAAAAAAGTAGATATTACTCCTATTCAATTAAAATCTGGATCAGGAAAAAATACATTAAGTACATTTAAACCTGTTGTGAAAGAAAAACAGGCAGTTAAAGATAAACAAATTATTGCAGAAGGAAGTGGTATTTCTAACGGAACAATTGCAATGGGTCGAAATCTTTCATGCTGTTATATGCCTTATAAAGGATATAATTTTGAAGATGGTTTAGTTATTAGCGAACGACTTATATCAGGAGATAAACTTACATCATTACATGGAATTGATGTTGAGGTTACAGTCGATAAAAGAGATAAAGTAATGTCAATTATTGAGTTGGGAAAGGAAACTAAAAAAGGTGAACCTCTATTCAGAAAGTTTCCAGGTGATATTGATGAACTTCTTGGGTTTGATCAAGAGGAAGATGAAGGAACTGATGTATATGATGGTCAAATGGTTACAAAAAGTCCTGGCGGTAAAGTAGTTGATATTGAAGTATTTTCAAATATAGATATAGCTACATTTCCTATATTGAAACCTTATATTGAAAGAACTAATAAAAAATATAAAAAACCTCCAAAAGAAAAATATACTAACCGAGGCATTTCTGTTAAAGGAATTAGGATTATATTTAAAATTGAGCAAGAATTAAAAATAGGACTTGGAGATAAATTATGTAACAGATTTGGAAATAAAGGAATTATAGCTTTAATAGAAAAAGATGAATTAATGCCGAGAACTCCGTGGGGAGAACGAGCTGATATTATATTAAATCCATTGGGAGTTATCGGGCGTATGAACTTAGGTCAAATATATGAATTATATTGTGGTTTAATTTCTAAATTCGCTTCAATTCAAATGGTCAAGACAAAAAGTAAAGCAGAAATAATAAAACTATTCGATGTCATAATGAAAGGTCTTGATACAACACCAGGAAAAACGTTTGGATTGAAATTTATGTCAAATTTGATTAAATTGAGTGATGCTCAATTTAAAACAATGATAAGTCAAATTAAGCAATCCGGATTTTTTCCTATAATTATTCCACCTTTTCAAGCACCAACATATAAACATATTTTACCATTATTGAAAACACTTGGTTTGAAATCAGGATATAACTTGACATTACCTGAGTTTAATACAAAGACTAAAAGCATCGTACCATTTGGTTATATATATATTTCAAAGTTAGAACATATAGGAGAAATGAAAGTTCATGCAAGATCAACCGGTCCAACAGTAGGGAAAACACTTCAGCCCACAGCTGGGAAAGCACATGAAGGCGGTCAACGTATGGGTGAAGGTGACACATGGGCGTTAGCTTCTTATAATTGTCCTATTTTATTAGCAGAATTTTTTGGTCCTTTATCAGATGATCAAGTAACAAAGAATGAAATATTAACTGAAATCATTCAATCGGGTGAGGCTGATTTTAGACCTGCTAAAACTTCACCAACAAAAGAATTATTAAATGCATACTTTACTTCATTAATGTTGGCAGATTAAAGGATTATAAAATGAATTTATGTGAATATGGATGTAAACAACAAGCTAAATATCAGTTTAAAAGTGGCAAATGGTGCTGTAGTAAAAGTCAAAATTCTTGTCCTGAAGTAAGAAGAAAAAATTCAGAAACAAATAAGATAAAACAAGTAGGTAATAATAATGGAATGTATGGAAAAAAACAATCAATTGAATCAAGAAGAAAAAATAGCGAATCAAATAAAAAAGTATGGAACGATAAAAATTCTACGTTTAACAGTGAGTCATATAGAAAAAAATTAAAATTAGCACTTATAAAAGTAGGTAAAAAAAGAAGACGCACAATTGAAATGCTTAAAGAAAGGTATCCATTATTTTCAAAGATTGAAAAAATGAGATATAATCCAGATAAACTTACCGAAAAAGAAATACAAGTTCATTGTAAAAATCATGAATGTAAAAATTCAAAAGAGAACGATGGTTGGTTTACACCAACTAAAATACAACTATATGAGCGAATAAGAAATATTGAGCAACATGGTCTTGATAATTCATTTTATTATTGTTCTGATAAATGTAAGAATGAATGTCCAATGTTCAATTTACATTCGGACCCATATCAAACATCCAATAAACCATATACTCAGGACGAATATAATCAATTTAGAATTTTTGTTTTAGAGCGTGATAATTATGAATGTCAATATTGTGGTAATCTGGCAGAACATATTCATCATGAACGTCCACAAAAACTTGAACCATTTTATAGTTTAGATCCAGATTTAGCATGGTCTGCTTGTAAAAAATGTCATTATGCAAAAGGTCATAAAAAAGGCACAAAATGTTCGACTGGTATATTATCAACAGTCGTTTGTAAATAGAGGAAATTATTATGTCTGAAAGATCATTAGAAGCTTTTATATCTAACCTAGTCGAGCCTCCAGAGTTTGATGCAGATGAAGAACAACTCGAACGTAACTTTATCAAAGCGTACTATGAATCAAGTAAAATTGAAATCATAGATGCTCTTGGAGAGGACAACTTTAAATATATATGGATTACGTTACGAGAGGATGTTCAGAATGTACCTATAAAACTTCAACGAATTTTTTCAGAACAAACATTAGATAAAATAACTGAAATTTATGATTTCACTTTTCCAGAGAATATTTCATTAGAAACTCAATATGAATTAAATGATTTTTATCAATTTTTAGAATTTTTTGAATTTAAAAATACTAAATTCCTTACACATGTTTGGAGGTTTCTTGGCCCTAAAAATTTAATTAAGTTAGATATCGAAAAATATTGTAAATCAAATTCTGATAAAATAATTAAAGAAATTGATGAACAATTAGAAATTCACCCTCAACCTAAGTTGATTGCTTTATTTACTAGAACATATTATAAAGAGAAGATGATTGATTGGTTTATTAAAAATAGTGAACAATCAAAAATCGAAATAACAGTATCAATACTTGAAAGAGAGGAATAAAAGAATGGCTGAAATAACAATTAAAGTAGGAAAGACATCTGTTCACACTACAACGGAAGAATTAGTTGAAGTTAACGAAACTCCAGAGGGAGTGGTTTTTGCATTAAAAGGTGGGCTATCAATCTTGTTTATAGATCCATATATGCCATCATCAGCAAAACAGATTGTCAAAAATACTGCTGATCATATGAAGGGCAAGAAGCTTGTTTTTGAATTAGACAACGCAAAACGTCCTGCTATGGTAGTTAGTACATAATTCATTTTAAAAAATATATCTATATATATAAATTAATGAAAAGGATATATTAGTTATTTTTTTTTAAAATCAATCAGAAGACTATGTGTAATTTTAGAGCTGTTTGGTACAGCAATTATCTTGTAAATAATAGGCCCCGTTCGAATCGGGATTATATTACATTCCTAACTTCTGATTTATAATATCTAGAAGACTTTGTATAGTTACAGCATTACTTGAAAAAAGTATCATTCCTTCCGGAAAAGATTTTTTCCGGACAAAGCCAATACTATATAAACCACTTCTAGATTTTTTAATCTTAAAGATTTTTGGATTCAACAATTTAATATAAATGGACTGAATGTGATTACAGAAAACCATTGAAAGTTTCAAACCACATTTAACACCATTTATAAAATTAAAGGATATCAATGGCTTATTCTTAAACCAAAAAAAATAGATATAAAGCTCTTACGTCGTTAAAAAATTTTAACTAAAAGGAGGAATAACGAATGACAGAAAAAGCTTTACAAGTTGACTCAGGAATATTACAATTTGTCCCAAAAGGTGCTTATTATGAAGAGTCGAATACGCAATTAGAAGCAATTTCTAAAATGTGGAATGAACTATTTAATTATGACAGAACCCTTTTTTGTTTGACTACATTGCTATCAGGAACAGGATACGCAAAAGGTTCAATGAGTCATATGCTTCTGTCTCAACCTCAATTGGTTACTGATGGAGCTTTAATTCCAAGAGAACTTTCATTTGATTATGAAAGTAAAGTCATTATGTATAACTTGAGAAAGGAAAAAACGCCAAGAGCTTTGAAAAATTTACTTATGTTTACTGGCACCGAAGGAAAGAAAAAAGTTAATAACTCCAGAACTCGTAAGATCATATTGGAATATATTTTCGAACGAGATCATGATTCTCTGGATTATCTGGCAATAAACTATAAAGGCAAATTAAAAAAATTGATTAGACATGCTCTTGGTAAGCAAGATTTAAGAAAAATTCTTATGGGAGATGAAAAGATATTTGATAAATGGATTGGACGTTATCATACAAATGCCATTCCAGTTATACTATATATATTTGATAAACCATATCCAACAGATACGGTTTTAACATATTATAAAAAAATAGGTCAAGTTATGAAATTGAAAGAGGCAGCTATCAAAGATGATGTTACAGCATTTAAAAATTATATGAAAGGCTTGCCAATTTTGACGGTTATGGGATATCGAAACACATATAAGGTTACAATTGAGAAAAGCTACATATATGAAAAAACTCAATTAAGCAATCGTCAATCAATACAGATGCAATCATCATCAAAAAAGTCTGGCGCAAAAGTTGCTGTTAATTATAATAAGCAAGATATATATGATCTTTGGAAAATACTTTATCATAAAGCAATAACTGGAGATAACACTGATATTAATGAAATAAAAAAATGTTTAAACGATAAAGACAAAAAAATGAATAAAATAAATATGGGTAAAGCGGTGGCAATTGTTGATGCTTCAAAATCAATGTATGGAAGCACCAAAAGACCTCTCCATCCATTTCTTACCTCTTTATGTATATTATCAATATTAGATAATATTACTGAGGTTATTTATGTAGGCGGAAAGGAATGCATACTACCAGATGGAAACTATGTTGTTATGCCAAATGGTGCAACTGATTTATGGAAAGGACTGACTAAAGCTATTAAGACAGGGGCAAAGAAAATCGTTTTAATCTCAGATGGTTATGAGAATAGTGTTAAGGGTATGTTTAATCATGTCTATAAACACTTCAAACAATCAATTGACTTTGAGATGATGCATATCAACCCTGTTATGGCAGCAGATTCAAAATCAGGAACAACAAGATATTTGGCAGAGGATGTTAAACCACTTCCGGTGACCAGTCATGAGTTTCTAGAAACAGAAATATTGTTTAACAAAATGATTGAAAATCGAGATATGGTAAAGGAGTTACTTGTAACCAAATATCAAAAACTTATAGGAGGTTAAAATATTATGGCATCAATTTTTGATTTATTAAAATTTGATAAAATCGGCATTGGAAATGCGCAGGTTGTCGATGAAATGTCAGTTATTCCATTAATAGGAAGTAGTCGAGGTAATATTGCATCTCCAGAAAACTTACAATTTGAAAGCACTATAGATTATGGTTCAATGAAATTTAAAAATGAAGATACAACTAAACCAGCTATTATCCCTACACATCTTATGATTAGGGCAACAGGCGCTCAAGATCATGCTATGAGTGGTTCAGGTATTGTAGCAGCTTCAAAAAGCAAGGTGTTTAAGAATGCATGTTGTATTGAAGAAACTCAAGGTGGTTTGCTTGGATCATTAAAGAACGAGGAAGACATTCTTCCTATTTCATTGAGAAAATCATTATTAAATCGCGGGAAAAGAAGCGAATCATCTTATAGTAAATTGTGGGATGATATTAAGAGCTGGATGAGAGGGTTAAATATAGAAACACGTTCAAGCGCTCATCTGAGATATTTCTATGATAATCAGGATATAAAACAATCTCTTGAACAATTTGCAGCTGAGTTTGAACCTGTTGATGGACAAATAGGAGCAGTTATCCTATTTGGTGGAGTTCCTGTTGGTCTTGAAATTATGCCATCTGAAGATCACTGGAATACATACTGGAAACATCTTATTCGTGGTTGTTATGGAGCAGAGCTTATTAGGTTAAAAGCTCTTGGCAAAATTCAACCATCAACATTAATATTACCAGATATTCCAAAAGATGCCCAACCAGAACAGGTTCAACAAATACTTGAACAGTTTGCTATTCATTTAAGTGAGGAAATTATTCCTTTACTTGAGAATATAAACATTGTAACAAATAACCAACTTTCAAATTCACAGGGACTCGACACAAGATTAATAACTACAGAATCAGGTGGCGGCGGTGATATAATCTTAGAAGGTCCTGAACCTATATATGTATCATTGGTGATTTAATGGAATTATTTAATGACGAACTTAGTTTGAAACAAATAAAAAACTTGAAGCGAAAAATAGTTTCGTGGATTTGGGAAATCACACCTATGGATGCAATTAAAACAGCACTCATATGTGGTATAAAAATCCCAAAGAAATTATTAGAAAAATATGCTTCAGGTAATCAAGATTAATTTTGATAACATCAACATATTTTAGTAGTAAAAGAAAAAAGGAACGCCTCTTTCACATTTGATTGATTGGCAATACTTTTTCATTATTCTATATAATGAAATTGTACTGTTAATTGATCAAATGTTGAAGGAGGCGTTCCACAGTTAATACCAAACTTTTTTCGTTTAAATTTTAACTTACTAAACAAGGAGAATCAATTATGCAACAAGTGTCAACTGAAAAGTTCATTGAAAAACTTGGAATTGATGTGTTTCCAATTACTATTGTAAAATTTCTATTGAACAAAAGAAGAATATTATCTTACTTTAAAAAAGCTACAGAAGAGAATTTTGAAATTAGAGTAAAATATACCATTGATCATTCTGATTGTGAATTATGTAAAGAGAAAGCTTCTGAGGGCATTCTTTGTAGACAGCATACTTCAATTCAAAGAGTCCTTACAGGAAAAAATGTTGGTTTTGATTTAGATACTAATACATACTTTTATAAGAACGAAATCTATCGAATGGTTGGAAATCGGTTAGTTATTGTTTATTGTCCACATCCCAAATTAATATCTGGTGAAATAACAGACTCTAAAGTCAGAAAAATCAATCCAATTACCATTGAAGATCCAGTACTCACAGATCTGCCGCCATATGAAAAAATAAAAGAGTTTATATCATCCGATTTATTAGATCAATATCTACGATGCTGGTTTAACAATGAATTTTCTATCGTTACAATACCAAATGATCGAAATGCACAAAATTGGTGCTTAGTCCCCAATAGGTAATAAAAAATATATGAATCAAAGATTCATAAGTAAATAAAATTAGGAGGTAGTTTTTATGTCAATTGAAGAATATGCTGATCTAGCATCAACTGGTTATCAAGGTGGATCAGGAGAACAAACCCCGCCAGAAGAAGACTTTTTTCATAGCGTTTATATTTCTGGCAAAACAAGAAAAAATCATATCAATATCGAAGAGGCATCAGGAAAATATCAAGTAAGAGGAGTCGAATATAATCTTGAAGAAGTTCATATGATTATTACACATACCAAAGAAATTCTCACCAATATCAAAAGCGATAAAGGCAGAGATAATATTGTATGTTTCTCTTTTAAAGAATCTTCACCGCCTTGGTATGGTACATCAAAATTAGGAGATGGAAACAAAAGACAATGTCCACAGACTTCGGCAGAAAGAGCAGTCAATGATTTTTGCACTGCTTGCAGAGCTCAAATTCTTGTTGCTGGCATTTATTGTAAACCAGATGGAAATCCAATTTTGACTGATGAAAAGAAACCAATCTTTGTCTTTATCAGAGGAAAAGGGATGAGATATTCAAACGTCTCGGAATATTTAAATGATCTCTATAAAGAAGATCTGCCCCCAATATTTGAACCGGCTACAGATCAAAGTAAAGATTTTGAGAAGAGCGTTGTTAATAATAAACGATTTGTAACAAAACTTACCCGAGATACAGAAAAATCGAGTTATGGAAACGAGGTTAATATTTTTGCATTAACAAGAGGGATTGAACTTCCAAAAGAATCAGTTTTAAGTATATTAAGACTTTCCAAACAAACTGTTCCTCAATTCAATGAAAAGTTTGATTGGTCAAAAGGCAAACAAACATCTGGTTATGGAAGTAAGCCTGCTGAAACTCCAGAAGGTGTATTGCCAATTGGAGAAGAAACAAATGAATCAGCAACAACCCCAGAAGAAAATACACAAAAAGCAGGAGTAACTGGAAAAATATTCAGTTTTGATGATATTGAGTTTTAACCACAAATAATTAAAGGAGTTTAAAATGACGGACGAAAATACTCAAGAACAAGAATTAAAGTACCATGAAAGATTAAACATTTCAGTTCTTTCAATTGGAAAAATTAAAGACCTATTAAAAGACGATATTATAGATACAATACATGCGTGGAGTAATGGACGTAATGTAGACAAACAATGTTATCGAATTATTGGTCCGGCTGGTGTAGGAAAAACTCAAGTATGTTTTCAAATTGCTGATGAATTAACAGAACAGCTTTTTGGAGATCATAACAAAGAGAATCCTGAAAGTCAAAAACAATTTCAGGTAATGATGATAAAGGCACCAGTTCTTGCTAGAGATGATTTTATTATTCCGTTTCCTGTTGCGAATGAATCAGGAGATGACTATACATTTAAAATGTTATATTCTGATTTTGTACCAAAAGAAAAAAATACATTTGGGTTGTTTGTAATTGATGAATGCTCAAGAGGCGATCATCAATTACAACAGCTCTTATGGCAAGTGCAAAATGAGTATGCAATTCATAGATTGCAATTCCCGAAGGGATGGTTTGTTGTATCAATTGACAATCCAGATGATTCTGAATATTCAATGGATAATCTTGAAGATGCTGCAGGATTGAGACGACAACTTCACTTATATGTTGAAGTAAGTTCACATGATTTTTTGAAATATGCAATTGATCACGATTTTCATCCATTTGTCATTGAGTTTATTCAAGCACATCCAGAATATTTGTATGATTTTCAAGCTCAAAAAATTGGTTCTGTATATGCAAATCCTGCTAGTTATGAAAAACTTTCTGATCATCTCTGGAAAATGCAAATGCGAAGAAAGACAATTGACTTTGAAGAAATCGATCTTAAATCATCTGGGCTTTTAAATACAAACATGACCCAATTATTCATTGAATTTGCAAGAGATAAAAAAGATATAAATCCAAAAGATATATTCTATGATCTTAAAACAGTAAAACCAAAAATTGATGCATTATTAAAAGAAAATAATATGTCTAAATTAGGAGAACTAATGATTGGTTTCTGTACATTCATGACAACATCTATGCCTAAACATGACAAAGTCAAACTAAAAAATATATTAGATTTCTTGCTAATGATGCCCATTGATACTGCAGCATTATTCATTTCACAAATTGATGGGTTTGAAAGAGCATCAAAAGCATTTAAGTATATGGCTAAAATTCATATCGCACTACTCAATTCATCGAAAAAATATAAATCTGATTTTTACGATCCCATCGTCAAAGCTGGCGAAGGCAAACTGTAGGAGATAATTAATGGATACCTCCGAAAGAGTTAAAAACTTAATTGCACATTTTGTGCTAAAATATAATTACTGGGGGTACTTGTTTTCTAGGGTTAGGAGACAAGTAGATAATAATTTACCTTCAATAATGGGAGTTGGCCCAGAACCTGATGGAACAATATGCTTATATTATAATCCAAAACTTGTGGATAACACAGATAATGAAAATTTAACCAAAGTATTAGAACATGAAGGGTTACATATATTAAACAAACATATTCCTAGACTTATTAGAATATTATCAAATGAAGTAATAAATGAGAAAAAAGCTATAAAAGCAAGAGTTTGGAATATAGCATCTGATTGTACAGTTAATTCACAAGCTAATTTCAAAGATGACTTAATGATTGATGGAAAAAAATGGCCGCTTTGTTTACCCGAACACTATAATTTGGAAAGAGGTAAAGTAAGTGAGTGGTATTATTTAGAAATGCTGAAAATGGCAAAAGAGGAACTGGATGAAATGATGAAATTCCTTGGAGATCATACCAAATGGATGGAAAATTGTAAAGGTATTTCTGATCTTAGTTCCCTATCAAGAAAAATAGATCAACATGTTCGACGCATTATTAAAGAGTCAGCCAAAAATTTTAATAAAGAACGAGGGCGATTGCCATCACATATAGCTGATTTAATTCAAGGTGCATTAGCTCCACCAAAAGCACCTTATTATCAAATTATCAGAAAATTGGTTAGGGGATCAAGATTCAGTAAATTCAGAAGATCTCCAACAAGAATTAATAGAAAACGGACATATTCATTTGTATTAGCGAACGATAAATCTATACCACAAATATCTCCGTTTCCTGGCAAAATGAGAGACTTCACATTTGATATTGTTGTACTTATTGATACCTCAGGAAGTATGTCAAATGATGATATTAAAGAAGGTCTTTCAGGTGTTAAGAACATTATTGAAAAAGATCGTCATTGTCGAACAACAGTTTTAGAGGTTGATGTCGGAGTTGAAAAAGAATATGTATGTAAGAAGATTAAAGATATTCAAACCAATATAAAAGGTCGTGGTGGAACAACATTAGGACCTGGTTTGTTTAGAGCCAAAGAAATTGGATGTGATGTATGTCTTGCATTTACAGACGGTTATACAGAAAATATTAATGCATATCCTCAAAAGAAACTTCCAAAGAAAATAATATGGGTAATTAATAAAGGAGGTTCGGCAGAGTCAGTTAATAAAACAGGCTTTGTTGTTAATATATAATGAATCCAATTATAAAATATTTTATATTACTATACCTATGGTACCATATATTTAAGTTATCATATATTGCAAGTCAAACCCATAATATGTTTTTATTAATGGCTGCAATAGGTGCTGCGTATGCTGCATTAAGAATATTTCCAGTATTTAAAGATATTAAAGATAAAAAATAGACGATGGAGGAAAATAAAAATTCTTATGGGATAATTTTATTTTATCCCATAAGAATAAATTGAGGAAATTAAATGTATGAGTGTAGTATTTGTAACCATAAATTTAAACGATTAAGAGATTTAACTTTTCATTTATCTACTGTACACAAAATAGATATTGAACATTATAAACAATCTGAAGAATATAAACAAAATTTAAAACAAGAATTATTAAGATTATCTGAACGTCATAATGATTGCATAATTTGGAAGGGTTGTATATTCTTTGATAGTTATGGAAGATATGGGATGAAAAGAGTTCATAGACTTTCATATGAACTCTTTAAAGGAAATATAAACCAAAATAAATTGGTTTGTCATACTTGTGATAATCCACTTTGCATAAATCCAGATCATTTATATTTAGGATCTAATCAGGATAATATGAATGATATGAAAAAAAGAAAAAGATCTCTTAAAGGAATATTAAATCCTGCAAAAAGAGAAGATGTAAAGAAAAAATTAAGAAAAACATGGATTATCAATCTTCCAACAAATGAAATAATAGAAGTTCTCAACTTGATGAAATTTTGTAATGATAATGACTTGAACTACCGAAGTATGACAGAAAATGGAAAATGCAGAGGTTATTTATGTCAAAGAAAATAACATACACATCAAAAGATATAAAAGTTCTTGAAGAAATTGAACATATACAACTTAATTCCGGGATGTATATTGGCGAAACTTCTACACCTGTACATTTACTTGAAGAACTAATAGATAATTCGCTTGATGAAGCTTTAGCTGGTTATGCAAAGATAATCGCTGTTGTTATTGATACTAAAAATAATAAATTTTCAGTACTTGATTCAGGAAGAGGTATACCTCTTGAAGATAATACCCCAATTACAATTTCATCTAAATTATTTTCTGGAGGAAAGTTCCAAGGCAAAAAAACAGCATATGAAATTTCAAGCGGGTTACATGGTGTTGGACTCGTGGCTGTCAATGCCTTAAGTTCATATTATAAGGTTGAGGTATATCGAAATAAAAGATATGGCAAGTTTGAATTTAAAAATGCCAAATTAAAATACGCAAATATCGAACCTTATACAAAGGATGCGCCATTCTCAACAAAAATTGAGTTTATCCCGAACAAAAAATATTTTGAAACATTAACTCCAGATTTAGATCGTATAAGAAATAGATTGACAACAGCTTCGGCAGAGATGCCTAACAATATAAAGTTTATACTAAAAATTGATAACAAACAAGAAGTATTCAAGTTATCTTTGACTGATCATTTTGTAATGGGATGCTTGACAGAAAAAAATGATACAATTAAAGTAACCCAGTTAAGTTCAGTCAACAAACCAGAGAAATTCGATGTTTTATTTACATATGAAAAAACAGGACCAGTGAGTCCAAAGATAATGTCTTCGGTTAACTTATTACCCGTAGCACAAGGCGGCAGTCATGTAACAGCATTTTATGATTTATTGAAAGACTTCTTTGTTGCTAAGGCCAAAAAATATGGGTTTAGATTTCAACCGAATGATTGTCTATATAGATTAAGAGCATATTTAATTCTTAGTTTAATTGATCCAAAATTTTCAGGACAAACAAAAGATTCATTAATTAATACAAAATCATATTTTGAAAAATTCATAAAAGAGTTTCGAACTCAGCTTGAACAGTTTGCAACACAGAATGAACCAATATTAAAAGAATATCTAGAACGATTCCATGATTATAGAACTAAACTTGAATCAAAGAAGTTAGTCAAAGGAGCCAATGGAAGACGAGCTTCAACAAAATTTACCAAGCTTCGTGATTGTATAAGCAGACAAGGTGAACTATATATTGTTGAAGGGGAGTCAGCAGGCGGTTCAATTATTCAAACAAGGAATGCTAGAATACATGCAATACTACCATTAAAAGGTAAATCTATCCCAAATGTTACAACAAAAAAGAATATTTTATCTAATAAAGAAGTTGGTGAATTAGTTATAGCAATGGGGACTGGAATATATCCCCATTTTGATTTGACAAAAATAAGATATGATAAAATTATTTGTGCTACAGATGCAGATCATGATGGTAATCATATTGCATGTTTGGTCACAATGGTAATTGGAATATTAATGCCTGAAATCATTAAAGCGGGCAAATATTATATAGCACAAACTCCATTATTTGCTATCAATGAAGGGAAAATATTTATTCCATTATGGTCTGAAAAAGAATTGGAAAAAGCAAAAGATCGAGGTCGAAAAATAACCCGATTTAAAGGTCTTGGAGAATTATCACCACATCAATTAAAGATTTGTCTACTTGATGAAAAAACAAGACATTTAATGCCGATAACATACAGTAAAGATATTGATAGTTTAATAAGTCTATTCTCAAGTGCAAGCGAAAAAAGGAATTTATTAACATGACTAAATGGGAAGCACTAAAACATTATATTAATTCTAAAGAAGTTGGAACAACTATATACAGAAAAGATATGAGATATTATATACATAATGGACCACCACCGAAAACTTCATCATACTCTACTACAGAAGATAACTATAGAAGAATATTGACAATATTGGGTATTTTAGACCATATAGGTCGAGGCGAATATAAAATTCTTTGTCATATAAAAAATGATTTAACAAAGTCTGAAGCACAGAAAGCAGCTTATCCTACAAACTGGAGAAATTGGTTTAATGATTTTAAAATGATAGATTAGGAGATAATATATAATGGAAAACCAACTTCTCAAGTGCAAGCGAAAAAAGGAATTTATTAACATGACTAAATGGGAAGCAATAAAACACTATATTAATTCCAAACCAATAGGTACAGTTATAACAAGACAAGTGTTGCTTTTTGACTTAAATGACAAATCAAAAACATTCTGTACTGTAGATTCTTATAAAGGCATATTATTAAGAATAGGAATTCTGGAATGTTGTGGGGTTGGAAAATATACAATTCTATCTCACATAAGACCTGATGTGTCAGCCAATGAAGCAAAAAAAGCAGCTTATCCAATATCATGGAGAAGTTGGTTTAATGATTTTAAATTATTAGAATAAAGGATTTAGAATGACAAAATGGGAAGCATTAAAAGAATACATCAATTCTAGACCAATCGGAACTGTTATAACAAGAAAAAAATTATTAAGGTCCATAGAAAAAAGGGTAGCTGCCAGATATATAACTGCATTAGATTCATATCGGATACAGTTAAAGGTTGTTGGTGTATTAGAAACAGTTAAAGTGGGATCACATATATTATTCGGAAGTTATAGAATATGTTTCCACATCAAAGATTCTGTGACTACAACACAGCTCAAAAGGGCAGCAAAGACAAATAGCTGGGAAAATTGGTTTTATGACATTAAAGTAATGAAAAATTAATTAATACCCTAAAACTAAAGAGGTGAAAAATGAACGAAAAAAAACTTAAAAAAGATCTTGAAAAAACGTTACGAGAAAGAGGGATGCAGATAACAATTGATGGGGAGGTTATTAATCCTCCTGATAGATCATTTAAGAATCTTGGTGAAGAAATATTACAAATTCTAAATGAAGCAAAGGTTAGATTAACCAGTAATGATTTCGCAAAGTATCTTAAAAAAGATATTAAAATTATTCAGAAAGTATTAAGCAAATTAACAAACACAAAGATAAAAGGAGTAGTTCAAAAAGAAAAGATCGGCAATAAATATTTCTATACTGCTGATTTTAATAAATCTTTAGATATACCAACAACATATGAACTAATAAGGAAGGAAACGACTAAAAGTATTAGATAATAGGAGAAATCTTAATGCGAAAAAAAGTACTTACAATTGATTGTGTGAATTGTAAATTATGTATAGTAGATGATACCTCAAACTTTATCTGTAACTGGGGTAAAACGCCCAAAATTATGGAAGATGCAAAGGGCAAGAAATCATTAAAATGTAAATTAATAAAAAAGAGTAAATAACAATGCCTTATATTAAAGAAGGTAAACGCTTAGCAATGGATTTGGTAGTAGAATCTATGGTTGAAGCTGGAGTTGAAGCAAATGGAGATTTAAATTATATTTTATATAAGTTTGCAAAATATCACATAACACCCAGC